>JBGSQR010000033.1:0-9981 GCA_041737975.1 Geobacterales bacterium
CTGAGTACCCTGTTCGGTGGCTCCTATATAGGCTTGAATGCCGGCAAATCCAAGGAGGCCAAACTTGAATTCAAAGGGCTGGAAGAACCTCCTGTCCTGACCATGGATGAGCCGGGTAGCCAATTCAAACTACATGCGGAAGATATCGGTTCCCTGAATGTCAATTCTCCGGTTTTCTACCGTCGTATGCAGGTCGGTGAAATAACTGCCTATGAGCTGGACAAAGACGGCAAAGGAGTCACGCTGCAGGTCTTCATCCGGGCCCCATATGACAAGTTCGTCAAGGCCAACACACTCTTCTGGCATGCCAGCGGCGTTGACTTCACACTGGACGCCACCGGCATCAAGGTCAATACCGAATCAATGGTGTCGATCCTGCTGGGAGCCGTTGCCTTTCAAACACCGGAAGACAATGCCGCAGCAAAACCGGCTTCCAACAACAGCACGTTCAAGCTTTTTTCCACAAAAGATGATGCTCTGAAAAGGATCGACAGCCAGATTGAGTCCTACCTGCTTGTTTTTAAGGAGTCCGTTCGCGGACTGTCTGTCGGAGCACCTGTAGACCTGCGTGGCGTTACGGTAGGTGAAGTCTCACGTATCAGCGTCGAGCTTGATACTAAGAACAAGAGATTCGTCATGCCGGTGGAGGTCAAGTTTTACCCGGAGCGCCTCAGGGCCAACTACCGATCAAAATCCAAACTCCCGGCCACCAAGGATTCTAAACAGCTTTTAAACGCCCTGGTCAGTAGCGGACTGCGGGCCCAGATCAGAAGCGGCAATCTGCTTACCGGCCAGCTGTATATTGCCCTGGACTTTTTCCCGAAAGTTTCACCAGCTAAAGTAGACTGGTCTCAAAACCCGCCTGAGTTTCCAACAATTCCGGGTAACATGGAGCAATTCCAGACCATGCTGATGCAGATCGTTCAAAAGATCGATAAAATACCACTGGAGGAGCTATCCGGTGATGCCCGCAAAACTCTTCAGTCTCTTGAAACAGCACTAATAAGCGCCGACAAGCTGATTAAAAACATTGATGGCACCGTCGTACCGGAAACACGCCTGATGCTGGAGGATGTGCGAAAGACCCTGGGCGAAGCCAACAAAGCACTGGCAGGAGCAAAACAGACACTTTCTGTAGAAGCCCCGCTGCAGCAGGACCTGCGAGACACATTGCGCGAAGTCAGTCGTGCGGCCCAATCTCTACGGGTACTTGGTGACTATCTGGAAAGACACCCCGAAGCACTGATCAGCGGCAAGAAGGAGAACAGATAATGCGCAACACATATATAAAAACATTTTCCCTGTTTCTGGTCGGCTTTACGCTCCTGGCATCCGGTTGTGCCAGTTCACCACAAGCCCGCTTTTACTCCCTGACTGCAACATCACCACAGGCAGCCGTTCCTGCTGACACAAAAACACCCTCGGTCACAGTGGCTTCTGTGACGATACCCGAATTAGTCAACCGCCCCCAGATGGTTATAAGGACCGACGGCACTCAGGTAGAACTGCTTGAGACACAGCGCTGGGCAGAACCGCTAAAAACAGCCATTCCACTGACAATTGCTGAAAACATCTCCCGCATTCTGGGATCAGACAAGATCTCCAGCTACCCGCAAAATGCCTCCTATTCGGCGGATTTCAAAGTTTATCTGGATGTTCAGCGCTTTGAATCCACTGGCGAGTATGTCCTGCTGGATGCACTCTGGACAATCCGTCGCCCGGACGAAAAACCACCCCAGAGTGGTCGTTCCAGGTTCAGAGAAAAAATTAAAGGCAATGGCTATGAAGCTATTGCCGACTCCTACAGTAACGGGCTGGCCAACATCAGCAACGACATAGCAATGGCTTTGAAAAAAGAATGGGCCGTTAAGTAATGAATGCTTTATCCCATCTCGGGCAAAAGGCCTCCAGGCTTGCCTCCATGGAATTTTTCAAATATATCGGCCCGGGTTTTTTCGTCACAGTCGGCTTTATTGATCCAGGAAACTGGGTTACCAATGTGGCGGCTGGTTCCCAGTTCGGTTACGGACTGCTCTGGGTTGTCACCCTTTCCACCATCATTCTGATCATTATCCAGCACAATGCCGCCCACCTGGGCATTGTCACCGGCCTTTGCCTGTCCGAGGCCGCCTCAACCTTCTTCAAACCATGGTTGAGATACCTGATGCTGGGAAGCGCCATGGCCGCCTGCGTTTCAACAGCTTTGGCTGAACTTTTGGGTGCAGCCATCGGCCTGCAAATGTTAACCGGTCTGCCTTTGATTATCGGCTCTCTTCTGGCCGCCTGCTTTTCAATTTACATGCTTTTATCCAAAAACTATCAGCGACTGGAAAAATGGATCATGGGGTTTGTCTCCATGATCGGCCTGGCCTTTATCATCGAACTGGCCATAGCTGATGTCTCCTGGGCTGCATCACTGCGCGGCTGGGTTGTTCCACATGTTCCACTGGGAGCAATGCCTGTAATTATGGGGGTACTGGGCGCTGTTGTTATGCCGCACAATATCTTTCTACACTCGGAAGTTATCCAGAGCCGCCAGTTGAATGAGCAGGGTGATTCCAACATCCGCAAACAGCTCAAATATGAATTTATGGACACACTGACGGGCATGGGAGCCGGCTGGGCAATCAATAGTGCCATGCTTATCATGGCTGCAGCTGTGTTTTACAGCAGAGGCATTCAAGTCACCGAGCTCCCACAGGTTACTGAAACCTTGAGGCCCATCTTCGGCGGCTTCTCGGCCAGCGTTTTTGCCCTGGGATTGGTTTTTGCCGGACTTTCATCCTCCGTAACAGCCGCCATGGCAGGAGGCAGTATTTACGCCGGCATCTATCGCGAACCTTTTGACATGGCCGACATCCATTCACGTATCGGTGTTTTTCTGACCATTATCGGTGGACTTCTGGTCATATTGATGTTGAAAGACCCTTTTCTCGGCATTCTCTGGAGCCAGGTTGCACTCAGCATTCAGCTCCCCTTTACCATTATCCCGTTGATAATGCTGACATCTTCCACAAAAGTGATGGGTACCTATGCCAACAAAACCTACGGAAAAATAGTGTTATGGCTGGTCGGCCTGATTGTCATCGGCTTGAATGTTGCCCTGCTGAAAGATATGATCAAATGAAGCTCTTGCCTGAACAACCATATTTCTGTTAATTCTTATTATTATTTCCTCAAATAAAAGGAGGCTCTTGCAAAATGTCATGAGGAGACAGTTATGCAAGGCGCAAGCAAACGAGGGAGTGAGGCGTACCTTATGTACGTTGAACTTCCGAGTGAGCGGCAACGAAGCAGAACTGGCCCGCAGTAGTTTTGCAAGAGTCTCAAAGGTTATTTCATGAAGTTTACAATACTAGGCAGCGGCACCTCTACCGGCGTTCCCATGGTTGGCTGTTCCTGCCGGGCCTGTACATCTAGCGATCCTTTCGACAAACGAACACGATCATCGCTGCTGATTCAGCATCAAGACAGAAACATACTTGTGGACACTTCTACCGATCTCAGAGCCCAGGCTCTTCGTGAAAAACTACAGCACATTGATGCTGTCCTGTTTACCCATTCCCATGCCGACCACGTGAACGGTATTGACGATATGCGAGGTTTTCACTTTCTGCACAAACAGGTAATTCCCTGTTTTGCCTCTGCCCAGACCCTGGAAATTCTTCAAAAAGCCTTCTTTTATATTTTTGATAACAACGGAAATGAGGCCTACCCACCGATCATGCAGCCGAACCTGCTGGAGGGCCCGCTGGATCTTTTCGGCCTGAATATTATTCCCATACCGCTGGAACACGGCAACCTGATCTCCATCGGCTACAGAATCGGGCCGCTGGCTTATCTGACCGATTGCAATGCCATTCCGGAATCTTCACTGGAACTTCTGCAAGGAGTTGATATACTGATTATCGACGGCCTGAGATGGAACCCGCATCCGTTCCATTTCAACATAGAGACCGCTATCGCAGCTGCCAGACCGGTCAATGCGCGACGAACCATCCTGACCCACCTTTCACACGATGTACTTTATGCCGATGGCCGGGAAAAACTGCCACCAGGCTTTGAATTTGCCTATGACGGAATGACGTTTGAGTATGGAGATTGAAAAGAGGGCCGATATGCACAAAGACATAAGGCTTCACGGACAGGCAAGCGATCTGGTCGAGTACTTTATCATGGTAGCCGGAACAGAGGCCTACCAAGGTTACTTTTTTAACATCGCCCAGGAAGAGAGGAAACTACGCATCTTTTCCCCTGGCAATGAATTCATCATTACCTCCGACGGGATCAGTTATCTGGGCAATGGCGGATATTTCTGCGAATACATGTTCGGCGTGGATCAGCCTTCATCCGATCTGTCAAAACCTGAAATTATAAACCGTCTGGTCATGTACGGAGCCCACCCTGACGAGACGAGCGGTGCCGTCACCTTCAGCGATCGCACTTCAGGCAGCGAAAGCTATGACAGCCTTTTCTTTGACGGCAATGCGGTCTGCAACTATTTCTTTTTCATCAACTCCAGCAAACTTTCCCGTAAACTGAAGAACCAGCAGGAAGAACTGGTCAGAAGAGTCGGCAAAATAATCAAGCGTTCCGAGGCGATTGGCGATGAACGTGACGACACTATAATTTCCGAAATTTTTCCTCTGCTGGGCGACGACAATGCCCAACTGTTCATCTTCAAGCTGATCAACATACCGCATCGCAAGTACCGCGACCTGTTCCGGCAGCTGTATTTCCGTAACAAGAAAATTTCCGATGAAGACTACAGCCGCCTGGTCAAGCTGGCTGCTGAAAATAATATTGACCGCTATCAACAGGAACGGATCCGCATTGATGTCATGTACCGTCATCCGGCTAACAAACGCATCGTTGACGAATACCGCAACATCCTGCTGACCTGTAATGACAAAAAGAAAATCAGCAGACTGGACAATGCCCGTCTGACCAGACTGAAAACCCTCTCGGTACGTAACAAAATTCCGGGTGCCCTCTTCTACACCCTGGATGAAATGCTGAAAAAGGGGCGCAACCTGGCCAACAGCGAAGAAGTTGACTATCTCTCGTCAACCAGAGAAGTGCTGGAAGGGATTTTCCTGCGCGAAAAGCAGATTGAAAGCATCATTGACCGCGACGACATGCTCAAACTGATCAAGGCCAAGAAAAATGCCATTGAAAACCGTGACCACTCTTTTGACATGATCATGCTGGATGCCACCCGGGAATGTGACGAAAAGATCCGCGACGGTGCCGACCCAGCACTAATGGATGGTTTTTCCTATGTGATCACTTATCTGGACCGTTTCGATAGCGTCGGCAACCTGATCAGCCAGCTGGCTTTCATGGAGAACGTACGCATCACCGAAGAGATGCTGCGCGGCCTTCTGGAGCACAAATCTGCCTTCGACAACCTGCAGGAAGGATGTTTCTACGATCTATTCATCAAAGAACTTTATGAAAACGCCTACCTGGGTCATTTTGGCCGCATCAAAGTCAAAACCCTGATGGATGGACTGATCTCGATTGAGAGTCGCAAAACAACCTTTGATGACCTGCTTTGCAAATTGCGTCAGACCGACCTGGACGAGCGCATCTCGATTGTACTCCTGGAGCATGTGCGTGACCGTATCCGCAACTTCTACTCCAAGTTCAACACCAAAGCTGATCAGGATGCCCTGCGCAGGGAAGTAACGGAAGAACTGAAATCAAAAAAGAGGATCCAGACTGAAATTCCGGATCACCTGTTTGATGAAACCATTTTCACCATCAAAAAAGAAGCCATGTACCTGCATACCCTGCTCCCCTCCATCATTACAGAACGCAACATCGGCCTGCGGGAGGACTTCCTGGAAAATTCCGGCATAGATCGTTTTTATGTGGAGGAACTGGAACGGGAATATTACGAAAAGAACGGCCTGGACATGGAAGAGCTCTACCAGATCAGAAAAGGATTAAACTAAAAACACATGCATAATTTCCTGGACATCGCCATCGGCACCATCACAATGCGTCCCTATGTATTCGCCTTCTTCGCAGCTTTCCTGCTGACCTGTGTACCCCATATCGGCTGGCGTCGCACCATTCTGTTTACGGTAGCTGGCTACCTGATAGCCTTCAGTTCAGAGTGGCTGTCCATCAATACCGGATTTCCCTATGGCTGGTACTACTATATCGACACGACCAGCCACAAAGAGCTCTGGGTTGCCGGAGTCCCGTTCTTTGACTCACTCTCCTACGTTTTTCTGGCCTACTGCAGCTACACCACAGCCCTGTTCATTCTGTCTCCGCTCAAATCCTGGCGGTGGAACCTGGTGACACTTGAAACACGTAAAATCAGACGCTCCATTTCAACATTGATACTGGCCTCTTTCCTGCAGACCTTTCTGGATATCGTCATCGATCCGGTGGCACTACAGGGAAGGCGCTGGTTTCTCGGTCAAATCTATGGCTATCAGGATAACGGCCTGCATTTCGGCGTCCCACTTTCCAATTATTGGGGCTGGCTATTGACAAGCCTGTTTCTGATCGGCGCCTTTCAGCTGATTGATGCGCGACGCCAACCGGATGCATCCTGCGGCATAATCAACCTGCCCTTCCGCTCACTGTTCGGCCCGATCCTGTATCTCTCCGTTCTGGTTTTTAACATCTCAGTCACCTTCTGGATCGGTGAACGGTTCATGGGGCTCTCCAGTATCCTGATCTATACCCTGCCGCTGTTGATTGTAGTCATCCTGTCCTTTCAGCGTGTAAACCGCTATACCAAGGAAGAGTATGGGGAGCATCTCCGCGACTATCCATGGTCAGCAGATGCAAAATTTAAAAAAGAGGGGTAGTAGTTCTTTTGAAAGCTCACCAAACCTGCCCATATTCTAAAATATTGTATTAACCCTCATATTTTGCTAATGTCTTAGTTTATTAAAAATACTCTTATTTTGTATCCTTATTGAACATTTATATTCAATATCTGCTAGAGGAAAACCCTGATCATGTCAATTTCACCCGTTAAATTTATTGTTGCTCTGCTTTTAACACTTCTACCTATTTGCAGCGTTGCCGCAGAGACAAGCAAAGAAGAGCAGCTTAATCTGCCAGAAGCCAATAACTATTCCCCTTTTACTTCACAAGAGCCAATACAGCAGCTTTCTCCAGCAGGAAGAACCCAACTTAAAACCAGACAGCCCAAAACTCAAAATATCGAAAGCGGCCTTCTAGATCAAAAAAATATAGTAGACAATACGGAGTCAGATCCGCTCTCTATAAAAACAAAAGATAAAAAATCAAAAGATAAAAACACAAACACAAACACAAACAAGAAAACAAACTATCTAAAAACAAAAGATCAAAAAAATAGCGAATTAGACTCAGAATATAAAAATATAAACTCTTCAAAAAAAGATTTTGCCACCGAGCAGCTTGACCGCCATAAACCCAAACCATCAGCGATCGAAAAGCTGATTAGCGCCGATGAAATCATTGAAGCAGAAGAAATTCCTGACACCAACCTTTCGCGGGCTCTGACACAATTCGGATACAGCTACTTTCAAAACCTTTCCCTATTACCGCAAATCGATGTCCAGGTAAGCGCCGACTACCTGGTAGGGCCGGGAGATACAATTATCCTGACTGTCTGGGGCAGTATCGAGGGCAGCTATGAACTGAATATCAACAGTGGCGGAGAAGCAATCCTCCCCAAAGTTGGACCATTAAGAATTGCCGGCCTGCCTTTCGGAAAGCTGAATGATGTTTTTCGCGTTCATCTGGCCAAGGTTTTCCGTGACTTCGACCTGGCAGTCAATATGGGCACACTGCGCACTAACAAAATTTCAGTTATCGGAGAAGTTGCCGCACCAGGAGACTACACTGTCAGCTCCCTTGCCACCGTACTGAACGCCCTGTCTGCAGCAGGTGGCCCGACCAAGAACGGTAGTCTTCGTAACATCACAATCCGTCGTGCCGGTAAAACCGAAGAAAATATCGACCTATATGACTTTTTCATGTCCGGCGACAAGCGCAAAGATGTCCGTCTTTCATCAGGCGACACCATCTTTGTGCCGGTAATCGGTCGTATAGCTACTGTCGCTGGAAATGTTAAGCGACCTGCCATCTATGAGCTCAAAAATGAAAAAAACCTCAAAGAACTGCTGGCACTTTCGGAAGGCATTACCGCCACCGGTTATCTTCAGCGGGTTCAAATTTCACGCGTAGTAGCCAACCAGGGGAAACAGGTCATCGACCTGAATCTGGACCCCGGTAAGACAGGTAAATCTTTTGATGAGCTTGCCAGCGATATCCCTGTTCTGGATATGGATATTGTCAAGATCTTTCCAATCAACCGCCTGCTGCGCAATCATTTCAAACTGGAAGGCCACCTGGAGCGTCCAGGCTCCTACGCAATTAAAAGCGGACTAAAGATCAGCTCCGTATTAAACTATCAACTGTTATTACCGGAATATGCCTCAACCATAGAAGTCACCCGGCTGTACCCTCCAAATCTGGAGCCGCGCAAAATACTTCTTGATCTGGATAAAGCTCTGGCCGGAGACCCGACCCAGGACATCGAAATCAAAGAGTTCGATACAATCAAACTGTTCAGTAAATGGCAATTACAGGAAAAAGCTATCGTTAAAGTAAGCGGGGAAGTGCAGGAGCCTGGTGAATATCCGCTGCTGAAGGATATGACAGTCCGAGACCTGCTGCTGCAGGCCGGCAACCCGAATGCCGTTGCCTACCTGAAAGACGCCGAAATAAGCCGTATCTGCATTCATGAAGAAAAGGCTCAATTATTGCCAATCATTATCAACCTTGAAGAGGCGTTGAAGGGCAACGTAAAACATAACATAGTTCTGCATCCGTTTGATGAATTGAATGTTAGGCGTATTCCCAACTGGACTGTGGCCAAAGATCGTTATGTCACACTTACGGGTGAATTTGTCTTTCCGGGCATATACCCTATTTATAAAGGCGAGCGCCTAAGCTCGGTCATCACCAGAGCCGGTGGCTTTACGGATAAAGCATATCCAAAAGCTGCCAAGTTTACGCGTGAAACAGTAAAAAAACTTCAACAGCAACGCATGGACGAAGCGCTGGATCGTGCGCAGGAAGTCATCATAAACAAGAAGTCCACCGCAATTTCAGCTGCTGCTTCCAAAGAAGAATTGGACGCGACTAAAGCCTCAATGGAGGCACTGGAACGTTCAATAACAATCCTTAAAACAAAAAAAGCCGAAGGTAGGATGATTATTTCCCTGACAAGCCCTGACAAACTTGTTGGCAAACCATCCAACGTTGAATTGGCAGGCGGCGATAGCCTGCATGTACCTTCCGACCCAAACAGTGTGCATGTGCTCGGCAACGTCTACAACCCGACAACCTCACTGTACGAACCGTGGCGAAGCGTCAGATACTATCTGGATAAGGTCGGCGGGCCGACCAATGAAGGCGATGTGGACGAAATGTATCTGGTAAAGGCCGATGGCACCGTTTTCAGTAAAAATCAGGCAAGCTCACTGCTGTTTTACAACGGCTTTCTCTCAAGCCCTGTTGAGTCAGGTGATACAATTATCGTTCCGCAGAAACTTGAAAAAACGGCCTGGTTACGTGACATTAAAGACATTACAACCATTATTTCCCAGATTGCCATCTCTGCCGGAACTGTGTTTCTTGGGTTGAGGTAAGTTTTTTACGCAAGAAGACGCACTACGCAAAGCGAACGAGCGGGACAAAAGATTCAAAACCAGGCATTTCTCACGCGGAGACGCAACCAAAAGTAGGTGCCTCTAGGCAAGACGCAAAGAAGTCCAAAGACGAGAGTACCCTAAAAAATTCTATTTTTGATTTAACCCCAAAATCTTGCTGTTGACTTTCTCCGCGACTTTGCGGCTTAAGAGAGCAAAGCGAACGAGCGAGACAAAAGATTTTAAACCAGACATTTATCACGCAAAGACGCAACCAAAAGTAGGTGCCTCTAGGCAAGCCGCAAGA
>JBGSQR010000035.1:0-8986 GCA_041737975.1 Geobacterales bacterium
GCCATAAAAAAAAGAGCCCAACTTAAATCAATTTACAAAACAAACCCCATTTCAGAGACAAATCAACTCTTTGGGAATCTGTGTTAAAATACGGCACCCTTCCTTGGTAACCGCAACAGTATCCTCTATTCTAACACCACCCAGTTCAGGTATATAAACTCCAGGCTCAATTGTGAAAACCATTCCTTCTTCAAGAATCAGATTGCTTCTTGGAGAGATAACAGGTTTTTCGTGAATTTCCAACCCGACACCATGGCCCAACCCATGTCCAAAATATTCACCAAACCCAGATGAATGAATATGCTCCCTGGCAACCTTATCAAGCTCTGCACAAGTAATTCCAGGTTTTACAGCATCAATCGCCATATCATGGGCATCTTTTACAACAGAATAGATAGTGCAGATACGTTCATCTGGTTTACCAACAGCTAAAGTTACGGTTTCATCAGAAAAGTAGCCATTCAGGACAGCGCCATAATCTATTGTAACAAGTTCATTGTTGTTAATTAGTTTTTCTGAAGCCCTGCCATGCGGCAAAGAGCCACGAACTCCGGAAGCGACAATAAAGTCAAAAGCTCTGCCTTGTGCACCGTTGCGCAGCATTTCAAATTCCAGCTCTCGCGCAATAAACGCTTCACTAACGCCTGGCTTGATAATACCAAGAATTGATTGCAATGCAGCAGAAGCTAAACAGGCAACAGCACTTAGCTTGCTAATTTCATTGGGATCCTTGACGGAACGGATCTGATCAAGACTGTCACCAATCGCAACCAGTTCGCAACCTTTTAGACAGGCGGCAAATTCTCTGTAAGCGGCAACAGTGGTATGAGCAGCCTCGAAGCCAAGGTTGTTAAGTTTTTGATCTTCTATAAGTGAAGCCAATGAATTCTTTTTTTCAGAGAACTGTATTATATCAGTATCTACAGTTTCAAGGCGGGCCTGAATCGTATAGCGGGAATCACATAAAAGCCAGCAGCTATCAGGAGTAACAAGCAATGCTCCTTCAGAACCGGAAAAGCCAGCCAGATATCTGATATTCAAAAGGTTGGAAAATAATATTGCTTCAACCTTGTATTCTTTGAAAAAGCGATCCAGCCTGGAACGCCTGTTTTTATACATTAGACATCCTGTTAAACCAAGAATCAGAAATACTATTCAACAATAAATTACTTTTTATCCAAAGCAGAAAAAAGTGCACGCAATCCGAGCAAATAGCTCTGAACACCAAATCCGCATATCTGCCCTATTGCTATAGAAGCAGTAAAACTTTTCTGACGAAACTCTTCACGTGCATGAATATTCGATAGGTGAACCTCAACAAACGGTAACCCGACAGCAGCCAAAGCATCTCGAATGGCAATGCTGGTATGAGTGTAAGCAGCTGGATTTATAAGGATTCCATCAAAACTAGTGGGGGATGCCTGAATTGCATCAATCATATTCCCTTCTGAATTTGACTGTAAAAAGATAAGAGTACAACCAATTTCTGATGCAAGTGCGGACAACTGGCAATTAATTTCTTCCAAGGTCAACGTCCCGTAAATTCCAGGCTCACGCTTACCAAGCATGTTTAAATTAGGGCCATGCAGCACCAGAATACGCATGGCTAGCAGAGCTCCCGCGTCAACTCAAAACATTTAAGACGTAACAAATAACGGCCCTTACCAAGATTGCCATCTTTAAGCATCACAAGAACAACAAAAAGATCATCACTTAAAACCCGAATATTGACATAAAGCTGACCGGTTGTTATGGAAACTTCTTCCATATCACCAACCTTCAATATTTCAACAGCTCGCTTGATATCCTTGAGTAACGATGCATACTCGACAGTCAGTAACTGCAGATCAAAATCGGTTCTGGCAACTACCTCGTCAACGGAAATACCGTCATACGCCATAATGATTGCCGCAATTCCACCTTCCACATTATCAACAATTTCTGACAGGGTGTCTTTTAGCGACATGCTTTGATCCTCCTGATATTTTCAAGCCATTCTTCCAGAGTATCAATCGCTTGAGCTGCAACGCCCTGTAAGGATGCCGGGAATTCCGGAACATGTTTTTCCATATGTTTAAACGTTGAGGGAGATTCCGTCTGAGCCTGCGCCGCTGCAGATTTAGCTTCAAGTTCTTCCAGACGTGTTCTTGCAGCACTATTAAAAGGGTTCTCTGCAAGTATTGAACGGTATATACCAATCGCCTTAGCTTCAAATCCCTGTTTAACATACAACTCTGCAAGAGTAGCAGTTGTAAGCGGATCATGGTCAGTATGGTCAGTATGGTCAGTATAGTCAGCGGCCGTGACGGTTGTAGATTCGAGATCCGGTTCTTCAACAATATCAGCTTCACTTAGCTCAATTATCTCATCTTCCGGCTCATCTACAAAAGCCCCGAAACCAAAATCCACATCAGACGAAGAATAAGTCTCATCAGAAGTAACTGACAAAATCAGACGATTCAATTCAGTCTGGCATTCTTCATCATCGGGATTAAACTCAAGTACTGTGTTGAAGGTCTTCTTAGCGGCCTCTTTATTTCCGCTTTCCGCAAACAGTTTACCCAACAGCTTCTGAACTTCCAAATCATCTGGCGAAGCCGCAGCAACTTTTATAAGTGCCTGGAGGCATTCTTCATTCAATCCTTTTACATTGCAGGCCATAGCAAGCGCCCTTTGACCGGCAATATATGAAGGATATTTTGCCGTACCCTGACGAGCCACATGCAAGGCATCATCAATCAACTGTACCTTTAGATACACCTCTGATAATCGAGCAAACAGATACGATTCAGGATTTTTTTCCAATCGTTGTTCATATTTCTTGATTTCAGCCCAGATTAATTCGCTGTCTTGATGCATACCTTCACACCTCCAGTCCGCTTAAGGTGAACAATTGATCCATTGACATTTTTTCAACAGTAAAATTACCGATCCCGCAATTACAGATAAAACTGATAACACCACTTCGACTCTTCTTGTCAGTTTCTAAAGCATTTTTCAGTAAATCAATCTCAACCTTAGGAGGTGAAAGCTGAAGTTGAAAATAATTCAACAGACTAGTAATCCGAGTCACATCTTCAGTGCTGCAATAGCCGCATGACAAACTGATTCGAGCAGCCAGAACCATTCCAATTGCTACAGCTTCACCATGAACCAAGACACCATATCCGGCGGCAGTTTCCAAGGCGTGTCCTAATGTGTGCCCATAATTCAAAACCGCTCGCAGGCCAGATTCCTTCTCATCCTGTTCAACTATCTGTGCCTTTAACTGGCAACAACGCTGAATCACATGAATAAGAGAATCCGTATCCATTGTCAGAATATTGTTACAGTTGTTTTCCAGAAAACCAAAAAAATCTGAATCCAGAATTACACCGTACTTTACAACCTCAGCCAGGCCAGCACGAAACTCTCTGACCGGAAGGGTTTTCAAAGTATCAACGTCAATCAGAACTAGTCTTGGCTGATAAAAAGCACCAATTAAATTTTTACCACGTGGGTGATCTATGGCTGTCTTACCACCAACGCTACTGTCTACCTGCGAAAGCAGAGTTGTAGGAACCTGAACAAAAGGGATTCCACGCAGATAAGTTGCAGCTGCAAATCCTGCCATATCACCTACAACACCACCACCTAAAGCAACTATAAAGGAATTTCTATCTAGTCCGGCTTCAATAAGTTTATCGTAAATATAATTCAGAGTTACGGAATTTTTAAACTCTTCACCGTCATTAACTTCAATCAAAACAACTTGAAAACCTGCTGCCAGCAGGGACTTCCTAACAGTTTCACCATATAAAGATGCAACTGAAGAATTAGTTACAATAGCCGCCAGACCTGAAAGTTCACGCTCTTTGCAAAGTGTACCAAGAGAATCCAGACAATTATTACCGGTCAGTATGTCATAACTGTCTTTACCAAGATTAACGGTAATCAAATTCAAGCCTGCAACTCCCTTAAAACCTTCAATATCTCAGAAACCACATCTTCCACGGATTTATTGTCCGTGTCAATTCTAATATCTGCATCAGCATAAAATTGTTTTCGTTCTTCCATCAGCTTCTGGACTCGGTTTACAGCATCTTGACCCGAATATAGAGGACGATCTGTTGCACCTGTAAGACGTTTTAAAACTGAATCTAGCGACGCAGAGAGATTTATCACATAACCGCTATCGCGCATCAGGAGTCGGTTTGACTCAGCAACAACTACTCCACCACCACAAGCAACTACTGACAAGCCTTTTTTCAAAACCTTTTGCAGACACTCACTTTCCAACTTTCGAAAAGCCGATTCACCACTTTCAGCAAAAATCTCATTTATAGTTTTACCGGCTTGCTTGGCAATAACTGAATCAAGATCAATAAAAATACAACCTAATGATTCGGCCAGCAATTTCCCGACAGAACTTTTGCCACTACCCATAAAACCGGTCAAAATAACAGGACGATCAGGCATTACGAATCTGCTCCAGATACCCGTTATAATTACGCTTGATCTCGACCAGAGAATCTCCACCAAATTTATCCATAAATGCATTGGCTATTTCAATTGCCACAACAGCCTCTGCAACAACTAGTGCGGCAGGAACAGCACAAGCGTCTGAACGTTCTATTGCTGCCTCAAATGGCTCATGAGTCAGCATATCAACAGATCTCAAAGGTTTATATAAAGTCGGAATCGGCTTCATGGCTGCACGAAGTACAATCGGCTCACCATTTGACATACCGCCCTCTATACCACCTGCATTGTTTGTCAGGCGATAATATGGGCTGACAGCTTTTTGAGCTGAGCGATCAGCATTTCTAAAAATTTCATCATGCACCCTGGAACCAGGAAGACGGGCGGTTTCAAAACCGATACCAACCTCAACCCCTTTAATAGCCTGAATACTCATCAAAGCCATTGCTAAACGCGCGTCCAGCTTTCTATCCCACTGTACATAACTTCCCAGACCTGGCGGTACACCAATTACATGGACTTCTACTACACCACCCAGAGTATCTCCGTCTTGCTTTGCCTTATCAATCAACTGTTTCATCTTCTGTTCAGCATCTGCGTCACAGCAGAAAAGTTCCGACTCTTCAGCGCATTTCCAAAGTTTTTTAAAATCCATGTCAGCTCTTGATGCAGTAATTCCACCCAACTCACTAACCACTCCACCAACCATTATGCCAAACTCTTTCAGAAGTGCCTTGGCAACGGCTCCGACCGCCACACGTACCGCAGTTTCCCTGGCACTGGATCGCTCCAAAATATTTCGCATATCTTTGTGATCATATTTCAAGGCGCCACTCAGATCAGAATGGCCGGGTCGTGGCCTGGTAACAGCCTCTGAATCGTCTCGAAACTGAGGCAGCGGCGACATTTTTTTATCCCAGTTTTCCCAGTCACGATTTTTGACAACCAGCGTCAGAGGTGAAGCCAGGGTTTCCCCCCAGCGCACTCCAGAAAGAATTTCAACAGTATCCTTTTCTATTTTCATACGTCCACCACGCCCATAACCTTGCTGACGGCGGAATAGCTGGTGGTTTATATCCTCAATCAGAAGCGTTACGCCGGCAGGCATCCCTTCGACAATAGCAGTCAACTGTGGACCGTGTGATTCGCCTGCTGTAAAATAACGAAGCATATATAAAAAAACCTCCATTCTGTTAAGAATCGAGGCTAAACTATCATTTTGATTCAATATCAGCAAGGCAAAACAGCCAAATATTAATTCTTTTCAAACCAGTTAGAATCAATCTACAACTACTTTGAACCACTACCTGCTTTTTTCTTTCCTTTTTTATGTTTAAGCGACTCTTTGAGCCTTTTCAGCGTTCTGGCAATCAGCACCCCATGACTACCGACAACACTGACCTGCTCACCAGACATTCGCTGAATATATTTACCATCAGACTGCATATCCCATGCAGATCGTAAATCAGCCATCTGGGTATCAAAAATAACGCGAAGCTCTTTTGTAAGCTGAAGAGGCTCAACAGGACAGAGTATTTCGACTCTGGCCTCAAGATTACGCTTCATTGCATCTGCTGAGGCAAGAAAATACTCTTCGGATCCACCATTGCGGAAATAGTAAATGCGGGCGTGCTCAAGAAATCTGCCAACTATGCTGACTACACGAATATTTTCCGAAAGTCCGACAATACCAGGTCTCAAGCGGCATGTATCTCGTATAATCAAATCAATTTTAACTCCTGCCATGGAAGCCTTATATAGCGACTTGACTATATCCCCATCATCAAGGGCATTCATTTTAAATTGGATATGCCCGCCACCCTGCGCCTTATGAATGACAATTTCTCTCTCTATTTTTGATTTTAGGGCTTTTTTCAGGAAACGTGGTGCCAGGAAAAGTTTACTATATTTACGTTTAGCCATAAAACCGGTGGTCAAATAGTTAAATAGTTCCGTAACGTCCTGTCCAATTGTTTCATCACAGGTAAACATCCCCACGTCACTATAGATTCTTGCTGTTTCAGCATGATAATTACCCGTTCCAATATGTATATAGCGCCTTAAGCCGGAATAATCTTGACGCACAACCATGATTACCTTGCAGTGGGTTTTAAGACCGACAACTCCATATGTAACATGAATTCCGGCTTCCTCCATACGCTCAGCAAGTTTAATATTTGTAGCCTCATCAAACCTGGCTTTCAACTCAACAACAACCGTTACTTGCTTGCCGTTTTGGGCTGCCTGAATCAGTGATTCAACAATTCGTCCACGGCTGGATGTCCGGTAAAGGGTTATTTTTATACCCCTAACTTTTGGGTCAACAGAAGCCTCTCTTAAAAAACGCTCAACTGATGTTGCAAAAGACTCATAAGGATGCTGAAGCAGTATGGCATCTGCCTCACGAATTATATGAAAAATATTTTGCTGACTCTGCAACTGCGGATGATCAATCGGGTGATGAGAAGGGTCATGCAGCTTCGGAATATCAAGTCGCGCCAGTTCCAGTAAATCACGCATTGCCAGAATCCCGCTCACATCAAAAACGTCACTGCCCTCATCAAGTTCCAACTCGGAAGCAAGTCGCCCCCTATGCAATGAAGACATGCCACCAACAATTTCCAACCTGACAATTGGTGCAAACTTGCGTTCCTTCAGTTCGGACTCGATCATTGCCATCAAGTCGTCAGCTTCTTCCTCATCCTTTTCTGTATTGGCATTACGAGTTACACGGAAAAGTTCGCAGGACACAATTTCAATTCCTGGAAAAAGCATATCCAGATTATTCATCATGACATCTTCGATTAAAACAAACCGGTCACCTTTTCCAGCAGCAAGAAAACGAGGTGTGTCCTGCCCAACAGGGACCTTAATCCGCGCCAAAGTAGTCTTATTTGACTTTGGAAAACGGAGTGTAACCAAAAGGTTCAAAGACAGATTTGAAATAAATGGAAAAGGATGTGCCGGATCTATTGACTGCGGTGTCAGCAAAGGAAAAATGTTTGTGTAATATTGTTTTCTAAGTTGTTTCTTTTCATGCAAAGACAACTCTTGATATTTCTCGATAGTAATATTCTTTTCTTCCATCAATGAGCGTATGTGACTAAAAAGAGCTTCCTTGCGGGTTTCAAGCTCCCTGACAACTGAATAACACTCAGCAACCTGCTGGCGGGGCGTACGTCCATCCAGGGTCAGTTCCCTCATGGATGCACCGATCTGCTGCTTTAGACCGCCTATACGCTTCATAAAAAACTCATCCAGATTAGAACTAACTATTGCAATAAACTTTAGACGTTCCAAAAGAGGGGTACGATTATCCTCAGCCTCATGCAGGACACGACTGTTAAATGCTAACCAGGTCAACTCTCGATTCAGATACCATTCACTATCAGTAAGATCAAAATCGATCACAGCAATCTCTTCAACCGACTGCATTTCTTCATCAACCGATTCAGCTTTCTTAAGTAAAATTTCCTTTACTAGCTCAGGCAACACCCAATTATTTTTAGGTATCTGTTCTTTATTTTTTTTTGCAGGTATTTTTTTAAGTGCTGCCGGTTTTGCAGTCATAAACCAAACCCCGATTAATTGTTCAATATTTAGCTATAAAAGAAGCATCTGATGAATCAATTATCAATGCAATACAAAACATGAATTAATAGGCAAATACGTATGACATTTAACATAATTGTAACATTACATTCACATGTTCGCAATTTTGAGACCAGAATTTAACTCTTTTAGTTGTTGAACCGACTGGGATTGTATATAAAGATAGAATTCATTTAGAGAAACAACTGGTCAGACAAAGCAGAATACGGAGAAGAAATGGAATTCAAACTGCTTAAAAAAGATAAAAACAGCGCTGCAAGACTCGGCATAGTTTCTACAGCCAGGGGAGACATTCAAACCCCGATCTTTATGCCGGTAGCAACACATGGTGCCATGAAACCGCTCACACCGGCACAGATCAAGGAAACAGGTGCACAGATAATCCTCAGTAACACCTACCACCTGCATCTACAACCTGGCGAGGGATTAGTTAAAAAAGCAGGTGGACTTCACAAGTTCATGGCCTGGGACAGACCAATTCTGACAGATTCAGGTGGCTTCCAGGTTTTTTCACTGCCAAACAAACGCATTACCGAAGACGGTGTTTTTTTTAAACATGAAATCACAGGTGACGAGATATACTTGGATCCGGCCAGTGCGACACGTATCCAGCAGGACCTGGGCGCAGACATTATCATGGCCTTTGATGAATGCATCCCCTACCCTTGTGACAGGACTTATGCAGAACAATCCACTAAAAAGACAATTCGCTGGCTGAAAGAGTGTCAAAATGCCATGACAGGCAATGATCAGGCACTGTTTGGCATTGTTCAGGGAAGCGTTTACGAAGACCTGCGAGCCATGTGCGCAAAAGAGATGCGCAAACTTGACCTGCCTGGTTATGCCATCGGCGGGGTCAGTGTTGGAGAAGGGCTGGAACTGCTGAAAAAAGTTGTCAGCTGGACCGCACCAC
>JBGSQR010000038.1:0-13420 GCA_041737975.1 Geobacterales bacterium
TTCAGAATGGTGGTTTTAAGTTGGAAGACGGCGCACGTACTGACAAGTATATTGAGCAGCGCGCACGTCTTCAGTATATCGCCAAAGCTAGTGATGATCTTAAGCTGATCACACATTTCGAGCTTGACAGCCGTTTTGGTGGTTCAACCGGCGGTAAGTATCAGACTTCTGATGCTGGTGCCCTTGATGCTGACCAGGTTACACTCGAAACAAAGAACGTTTATCTTGATTTCAAAATTCCTTCCACACCAATTCGCGCAACTGTAGGTCTTCAGCCATTTAATGATGCATTTGGTGGTCTGTATGGCAACTTTGATGCAACCGGTGCTGTTTTTAAAGGCAATTTCGGCGCATTGACCGCTACCTATGGTTATTTCACAGTTAATAACACCGGTACCACTGCACCAATGACCGGCAGCAATGACGGCGCACAGGATCTGAATGTTCTTGACGCCAAGTTTGCTATCAATAAGGATATTACTGTTGGAGCCAGCTATTACATGCTGCTTGACAAAGTAGGCGAAGCAACTGTTACTAATAACACTGTCGGCCTGAATGCTACTGCCAAGGTTGGCCCTGCTACTATTATGGCAAATTATGGTCTCCAGTTCGGCAAGCAGAATACTCCTGGAACCAGCGCTTTAACAGGTTCTAATGGCCCTGTCTTGGGAGCTACTGGAACCACTGCGATGGCAGCTTCTGTTGCTGCTAAAATTGCTGTTGGCCCAGGTAAAATTAATGTAGCTGCTCTGTATCTCTCAGGTGATAATAACGATGCCAATGATCCACATAGCAAAGCATGGAAATCCATTGGTACAAACGTAAACTACTTCACACCAGCTAACATGTGGCTGCTCACAAGAAACGTTGCAACTATCAATACTTCAACATCAATCATCGGTATTGATTTGACAAATGGTAGCAAAGGTCTTCTTGGCGCATTTGCTGGTTATGAAGGTGCAGCTGGTAAAGTATTCTACAACGGCAACATTGGTTATGCAAAAGCTGCTATGAAGCGTAACGCAAACAGCAGTTCCATCGGTACTGAATTGAATGCAACAGTTGGCTACAAGATCTATAGCAACCTGTCTGCTCAGGTTACAGCCGCTTACCTGATTCTTGGTGACGGTTATGGAAAAGAAAACGCTGTTCTTCTTGATGGCACAACACAGCTTAAAAGCTATGACAACCCATACATGGGTGCGATTGCTCTGAACTACGCTTTCTAATCTGATTTTCACAGAAGTATTGAAGGGCGGGAGAAATCCTGCCCTTTTTTTTTGACTTTAAGAGGTTCTTTTGAGATAATCCCACGGCGTTAACTCCAAAGGGGATTCATAATGAAAAAGTTCTTTGCGATATTTTCCTTCCTTGCATTATTCGTTGTTGTAAACAATGTCCAGGCAGCCCAAATCAAGATTTTTGTTTCCGAGATCAATGCGGTTGGTGTCCAGAATCGCGATGAAATGAAATCAACTCTGCAAGTGCTGCTCTCTTCTCGACTGAACAGTGACAAGATCATGGCAGTTGGTAGCCAGGCCGAGGCAGATGTGCTGGTTAGCGGTACATATATCGCTATCGGTAAGGTCTTCAGCATAGACGCCATGGCCCGCACGGTTGCAGGTAAGACAATTACCCGTGCCTTTGTTCAGGGTGATACCGGCGAGGAGTTGATTCCTGTTGTCGGTAAACTGGCTGACAAGTTGTCAGCTGAGCTTTCGAAAGCTCCAGTTGCACCGGCAAGCCAGAATAGTACTGTTCTTGCTGTTCCTGTTGTTTCTCCAGTAAAGTCTGACTTCGTTAGGCCGGAAACTAACATTACAACAGCAACTAAAAGTGAATTTATCAAACCTCAGGAGTCCGGCTTAAATTCTGCCGTTAGTTGGTTGAGCAAACGCCTGGATGGGGCCTCAAATTTAATTGCAACGGGAAAGACTCTATCCGATGGTCGGCGTGAAATATTTTTGGCTGAAGAAAAGCGGCTGACTTATTATCGTCAAGGCGCTGATATGAATCTTGTCGCTCAGACTGAACTTGGCAACGGCTATAACATAATCTCTCTGGATACGATTGATGGAACTGATGGTATTACTGAGATATACCTGACCGTCATACGTAATAGTGAGTTGGCTTCTCAGGTCTGGCATGTAAAGGGTGATAAACTGCAGATGATTGCAGAAAACCTGTCCTGGTTTTTCCGTAGTTTCAGTCTTGCTGGAGCTGAGAAAAAACTGTATGCCCAGGCCATGAGTCGTGAAGCAGATTTCTTTGGTGACGTACATGAGGCTGTTAGATCCGGTTCCAAAATATCATTTAAAAAGTCGATCAAGCTACCCAACTACGGTAATATTTATACCTTTAATCAGTTTAAGGGAAATGACGGTAAGACATATACTCTGGTAATCAATCCTGATGGCTATCTGATCGTACATGATCAGGATTTGAAAGAGCTATGGCGTAGCAATGACAAGTTTGGCGGTTCTGAGCTGTACTTCCAGAAAGATGATGCCGATAATATTCGTATAACAGGCGATAAATTCCGCTGGATTTTTATGAATATGCGTATTCAGGTTTCCAGCAAGGGTGATATTCTGGTTGGCAAGAACGATGGTTTTTGGGTCATGGGCAATGCCAGATCTTATAAGAAAGGGTTGGTATTTAACTTCAGCTGGAACGGATCAAGTCTGGACGAAAAGTGGCATACCAAAGAAACCCAGAATTATATGCCTGACTACTATTATGATGAGGCCAGGAATGAGTTGCTGATGTTGCAGACTGTTCAGCGTCCCGGTATTTTTACAAACGGAGCATCATCACTTTCCATCAAAAAGGTTGAATAACTATTAACCACCAGAAGGCTGTGATGAGTGTTGAGTCGCATTTTTCCCCCTTCGTCCACCTTCTCCCTCAGGGAGAAGTGTATTTTGCAAATCACACAGGAAAAAATGACCGTAAACAGTCCCGACATATCTCTTCCCCGTGGTGTAAGTGATTACCTGCCCGAAGCAGCTGGTAAAATCGAAAAGATAGAGAACAGCATTAGCCGCATTTTTGAACTGTGGGGTTTTAGTCGTGTGATTGTGCCGCGACTGGAATACGAAGATGTGCTATCAATCGGTATGGGTGACGAACTGAAGGGTAAGACCTACCGTTTTGATGATCGTCAGAGTAATCGTTTATTGGTTCTTCCTCCGGATATTACTCCCCAAATTGCTAGGATAGTTTCTACGCGTCTGAATAACTGGCCGCTTCCTCACAGAATCAGCTATAGTGGTCGAGTTCTGCGCCAAACAGAAATTCAAGCCGGCCGCAGCCGGGAAATATTTCAGTCCGGTGTTGAATTGATCGGGCTTGATTCACCTGAAGCAGATGCCGAGATGATTGTCATGGCTGTTGAAGCTATGAAGTCTCTTGGATTTGATGAATTCAAGATTGACCTGGGACAGGTAGAGTTCTGTCGTGGTGTTATGGCGGCATCAGGGTTGAACGGACCGGCGATGTCAGAACTGAAAGAAGCTGTTACACGAAAAGACCTATCTGCCGTATCAGCCGTGTTGAATAACAATCAAGTATCAGATACGTCCCGCAATGAAATAAGTGCGCTTCCACGCCTGTTCGGCGGACGAGAGGTGCTTGATGCTGCCCAGGCTGTTGTCAGCAACAGCAGGTCGCTTGCCGCGCTTGATAATATGCGCCAGGTACTGGATATCCTGGATATTCACGGTGTCAGCGACTATTTGACAATCGACCTGGGTGAAACCCGAGGTCTTGATTATCACACCGGATTAACCTTTGAAGGTTTTGTCACAGGTCTGGGGGAACCGGTCTGCAGTGGTGGTCGTTATGACAACCTGACTGCCCGTTACGGTTTTGAGGCGCCTGCGACAGGTTTTACTTTTAATGTGCTGGGTCTTCTACAGGCAATGGAACGTCAGTCAGAGATGACGACACCTTCAAAACGTGATTTCCTGCTGTTTAACGCCAGAAACGACCGCCGTGAAGTGCTTGAGGTTGCCCGTCTATTAAGGTTAAATGGCTATTCTACCGCCCGTGACATTATTCGTCGCGGATATGAAGAGTCCCTGGAGTATGCCAGACGTATGAATTTTCATTGCATGCTGGTGATTACAGAAACAGAATACCAGGCTGTCAGAACCAGCGATGGAGCCACGATAGTTCTTAACAGGGATGAAATTACCAAGGATGGTCTTTTATCCTATATTGAAACAAAACCTAAGTAGAAGTCATCAGCTGCTTGTTCCCTTCTCCCTGAGGGAGAAGGTGGCCGAAGGCCGGATGAGGGGGCAGCAGTGACATATAAATCAGCTTTTCCCCCTCACCCTAGCCTCTCCCTCAGTGAGAGGGGATTGTTTTGCCGCTATAGCTGGAGATAAGTGCTAATCAGGAAACAAAATAGTATCTCTACCGGAGATAAATCAGGAGAACCGATAAATGTCTAATGTTGTAGTAGTAGGCGCCCAGTGGGGTGATGAAGGTAAAGGTAAGGTTGTAGATATCTATACCGAATATGCTGATGATATCGTACGTTTTCAGGGCGGCAACAATGCGGGTCATACGCTCGTTGTCGGCAAGGAAACCGTTGTACTTCATCTGATTCCGTCAGGCATCCTGCATGAAGGCAAGCGCTGTATTATCGGAAATGGTGTTGTTCTTGATCCTCAGGTTTTCATCAAGGAAATTACCAAACTGAAAGAGTCTGGTCGACTTCAGGATGATTCGGCCCTTTTGCTGTCCGAGTCTCTGCATATTATCATGCCATACCATAAACGTATTGATATTGCTCGAGAAGCCAAAAGTGGAGACAAGAAGATCGGTACAACCGGCCGTGGTATCGGGCCCTGCTATGAGGATAAAATCGGCCGTCGCGGCATCCGCCTGATGGACCTGATCAATCAGGATGCTTTTGAACGCAAGTTGAATGAGTTCCTGCCTGAGAAGAATTTCCTGCTATCAAATCTTCTGGATGGAGAACCATGCTGCTTTGATGAAATTGTAGCCGAGTATAAAGCATATGCTGAGGTGTTGAAAAAATACGTTGCCGACACTTCGCTTATTCTGGAAAAGGACCTGAAAAACGGGAAGAAAATCCTGTTTGAGGGAGCCCAGGGAACGCTGCTGGATATTGATCATGGCACCTATCCGTATGTAACTTCTTCTTCGACCTGTTCTGGCGGTGCTGCCACCGGTTCCGGCGTAAGCCCGCGCCAGATACATGAAGTTATCGGCATCTCAAAAGCCTACATTACAAGGGTCGGAAGCGGTCCGTTTCCAACTGAACTAATGGATGACACCGGTGAAAAACTGCGCAGGATCGGTGGTGAATTCGGAGCAACAACTGGCCGTCCTCGTCGTTGCGGATGGTTCGATGCCATGATTATTCGATATTCGGTGCGTATCAACGGCATGTCCGGAATTGCGCTGACCAAGCTGGATGTATTATCTGATTTCGATACAATCAAGGTCTGTACGGGATATACGCTGAATGGCCAGACGTTGGAAACATTGCCTGCTGCTTTGGAGTCCTTTGAAAATTGTCAGCCTGTTTATGAGGAACTGCCCGGTTGGGGTGTTGATATTACAGAAGTGAAGACATATGAAGAGCTTCCTGAAAATGCCAAGTCATATGTCAGAAGGCTGGAAGAACTGGCCGGTTGTCCGATTGTGATGGTTTCTGTAGGTCCAAGACGTGATCAAACAATTTCTTTGAGAAATCCTTTTGTTTAGACTGTTGTTATTGCAAATGGCATGAATAAAGACCTCCGGGATTTCAAAACTCGGAGGTTTTTATTTATCTGGATCGAAACTAAAACTCAATATTAGGCCTGATAACAGCCTTCACATTCTGAAAGTCTTTGTCCTGTAGTGTTCCGCTATAAATCGCCTGATCCTCCCAGATAACACCAAACTCCATTTTTAAAGCCGTATGCCATTTTTGAATAGGGAATTTCTTGCCAAAGATATATTCCTGGCGTAACAGATGGCCGGTTCTGGCAGAAAAGTCCAGTCGCATATTGATATCGCTATTATGCAGAAAGCTAAGAAAGTCAGCTTTGAAATCAAGATTGTTGCGACGGAATCCCAGGTAGTAGGTGTTGGTTATATCCGGGTTGTCATGGATTTTAGCGCCCAGGCGAAAGCTCCAGGATAGTTTGTCATCCTTGTAAACACGGTCACCTTTCATTTTCCATTCTGCCTCTACACTATGGTCAGGAATCATTGAATTGCGCTTGATATGCTGGTTGGAATAACTGGCCATATAGCCCATATATCCCTTGTTTGTGCCGATTTTATCCTCGCCAGGCTTGACAAAACTGACCATGTCACCAAAAAAAACCGTAAAAGCGTATGGCTCCTGAAATCCTGCGGTTATGGCTTCCAGTAGATTTAGTTTGCCAGTGCCAACATTAAAACCACGGTAGAAGTCTGGTGCATAGGTTTTTGATGCGACGCCGAGCAGGGGCATGGGCATCACAGCCGCTTCTATCAGCATAAAGTTTGGAATTAGTGAGTTGAGGAGCAGGCGACGATAAACTTTCAGCTCATTAACTCCAGTGATTTCAGGTATCGGTTTCTTGGTAAGAGGGATATGCAGTGAGATATTGGAATAATATGGATCCAGCTCCAATACAAATTCAGAGGTGGCTATTTTGTCTTGGACGGTAGCAGCAGGATCAGGAGGTACGTTTTTACTCTGTTGTGGAGTGGCAGATGGTAAAATATCAGGTGCCTGTGCGAAAACTGAACAGGTGAATACCAGAATGACAAAAAGAACCATGCTGAATTGTCTTGGCATTACAAGTGTCTCCAGAGTTAACGTCGATTCAGTAATCTCAATAGTCCATCTAGAATAGTGATCGGATGAGGCGGGCAGCCGGGTACATACAGATCAACCGGCAGGAGTTTGTCAACTCCACCATGAACTTCAGGATGCCCGTGAAAAGGCCCCCCGTCTATGGCGCAGGCTCCTGTTGCGATGACTATTTTAGGAGACGGGATCGCATCCCAGGTTTTCAATAGGGCGATCCGCATGTTTTCCGTAACAGGCCCTGTGACATAAATGCCGTCGGCATGTCTCGGAGAAGCTACGAACTGTATTCCAAACCGGCCAAGATCAAAAACCGGTGTTGAAAGGACATTTGTATCGGCTTCACAGCCGTTACAGCCCCCGGCACTGACTTCACGCAGCTTCAATGAGCGTCCGAACAAGGAAAGAAGATCTTTACCAAGCGCATGAGCAAGGCGGCCCTGCTCTCCCGGGCGGACTACAAGGTCCTCCCGTTCTGATGCGGATAAACACTCATTATTTGTAAAGCGTACTGCAGCGGTGGGGCAGACTCGCTCACATTCGGGGCAGAAAAGGCATTTACCCATGTCAACGGAGAGGCCGTTGTAGTTTTGGATTGCGGAGGTTGGACAGACAGAAGCACAGATGGAGCAGTCGGGCGGGCAGAGAGACTGGACCAGTTGCGGATAGCCGCGAAAAAGATCAGGAAGTGTCGCCGGTTCAGCCGGGTATTTTATCGTCCTGTGTTTTTGATTTATTCGAGCGCGCAGTGCTTTTAGCATCTTTTACCTTGAGCTTTTGTTTTCTAGGTTTAATAGGTGTGGCAGGTGCCGTAGATTGTTCGACCATGCTTAAGAACAGTTTTGAACGATAACCGGCATGTGCCGCTATTTCCTGATAACGACAGAATTCAGCCGAAGCGGTTTTCAGACAGATCGAGATTGTCTTTGCAGAAAGTTCGCTTTTGGGGGGTGTAGCAAAATCAACAAAACAAAGCCAGATTAGTAATTCTTCAAACCGTTCCTTGTTGAACCAGCTAATGCCTTCAGATTCATGGATAAGCATAAAATCACGGCAAGCCGGGATTTCGAAGGATTTTTCTGCTATTGAAAGATTTGATTTGGTCGGTAAGTCAGAAAAAGCAAGTAATGACTGTAGCAACTGTATAGCACTGTTTGCGAGAGATGTCTGGTCTGCAGGCAGGTCTGCAGCGATAGAGCGGCGTAGAGTGCTGTAAAGCCCGTAACAGGCTGATGTTTCTGAAACGTTATTGCGTAGCAGCGCCCATGCAGTAATCAGTCGGACGCCAGCAGCTGTATTTAGAAAAGCAAATAGTTTGTTTTGTAGTGAACTGGTTGTCCTGGTAGAGGTTTTCTGATTGTAAAATAAATCCAGTATTTCAAACGTGAGCCTTATCTCCTGGGCTTTATCTGAAACCTTTTTTGATAATTTGGGTGCTTGAGATTGGAGCTGTTGATTAAATAGCGTGATTGCAGCATAAAAGCCGGTATCTGGAGCCAGTCGTGATAAATGACCAACTGCAGGCTGCTGAATTAAATCAAGAATGGTTCTGAAGGCGGAATTGAGCGAGTCAAACTGTCTTAGTAGCCGCTCTTCTTCAAGATCCTCAACTCCTCGGCCGGAAAGTGATTTACAGAGGTTGCTCCAGCTGTTGTCTGCATCATCTTCAATTTTCATAAAATCCATGAATACATGGAATTCGTATTCTCCCAGTTCTGCATAAAGCCCATTTTCATCAAGCTCAGTGCTCTGACGCAGGAAAAACTGGTTGGTTACAATGTCATGAAAAGAATAGAAAATATTTTCTGCAACAGTCAGTTTCAGGGCTGAAGAAAGAGGAATGCGGATCAGCTCAGCTACTTCAGCTTCCGGCTTGGCAGCAAAAGCGGCAGACTCTCTTATCCAACCTGCGGTAGTAGAGTATGAGTTGTTATAAAGTACCAGTGCTCGATGCTCTTCCACGCGATTGGAGTAGGCGAAAACGTTTTCATTTATCATTGTACCGGCGAAGAAGTTGAACAGGGCAAAATTTTCCGACCCTGAAAACAGCCAACGGCGACGCAGCAAAGGGAATATCCACATTTCATGGCCGCGAACAAGTCCTTCATCAACTGACTCATCCCAATAGGCGCGTTTGTATTCCATACCGTATTTTTCGCGCAGCCCTTCAATCTGTCCATGGCCGAACATTGGAAGTCCCGGCATGGTAGCCATCATCATGCAGGCCCCGAAATACTTGCCCTCAGTGCCGAATTGTTCGACAGCAGTTTTCTCGTCCGGATTATTCATAAAGTTTACGAATCGTTTCAGTATCTCTGGATTAAACTCCAGCACGTTGGTGATGGTCTGGCGGTATTTTGCATTCTCCTCTTTTTTGAGCATGTTCATGAAGGCGCTGTTGTAGACGCGATGCATACCAAGAGTGCGAACAAAATAACCTTCCATCATCCAGAAAGCTTCAGCCAGCAAGAGTGTTCCGGGTGCTTCCACTGCAACACGATCAACAACATTACGCCAGAACTCCTCCGGGAAAACAGCGTCAAACTCCTCGCGGGTCATGCCATGTTCTGCCCTGGAGGGTATGCCCCCGCCCAGCCCGCGTATAGGAAACCAGAGTCGCTCATAATGTTTCTTTGCCAATGTCATGGCAGCGTCAAATCTGATAATCGGGAAATTGCGAGCAACATGCAGAATTGTCTGGATAACCGCTTCCCTGACTTCCGGCAGCAGGTAGTTCAGTTGTGCCGTATCATTCCAGGGGATGGAGGTGCCGTCATTGCCGTGATAAATATAACGGGTGCGACCAGTTTTGCATTCGATATATCGGAATACAACAGAGGCGTCTGATTTTGTCCAGTAGCCGTCCTCGATCTGAATAATCGCATGTTCGGAATGAGACAGGTTCTCGCCGGTAAATTGGTAGGTCGGGAAAGGGGGGTAATCTGTCTGGATAAACCAGTCCGGATGCTGCATTACCCAGCGAGAGTAAATTCCGGTGTGATTTGGAACCATATCACTGGCAAGTCGAATTCCACGTTTGAGAGCCCGGTCCCTTAAATTGGCCAGTGCTTCCCAGCCTCCCAGGTCTTCGGCGATTTCATAGTCATAGAGTGAATAGGCAGATGCAATGGCTTCCGGATTTCCACAGATCTGTTTGATGCGCTGGGATGCGGGAGAGCGTTCCCAGACACCGATCAGCCAGAGTCCTGTAAAGCCGGCCTTGGATAGGCGATCCAGTTCCACATCCGGGATCTGGTCAAGACGGGTGATGGGAAGGCCATGTTGCTGTGTGAGTTGTGTCAGCCAGACATAAACCATCTTGGCCATCAGCACAACATTCGGCATCCAGTCGATGTCTCTGGAAAAACCTTCATATTCCGGGTAGTCATAACCACCAAAAACTGAACTGCCGTCACTGGCAGAATCAAATGATTGATGTTTTTTGCTCCGGCCGAATTCAAGAACAG
Source organism: Geobacterales bacterium (assembly GCA_041737975.1). Classification (GTDB taxonomy): domain Bacteria; phylum Desulfobacterota; class Desulfuromonadia; order Geobacterales; family Pseudopelobacteraceae; genus JBGSQR01. The sequence goes on from JBGSQR010000038.1 coordinate 10,294, forward strand.
GTGGAGGTCCGGGGTCGCCGCCCCAGCCACGTTGCCGTTCCTCTTCCATCAGGATGTCAAAGGCGCTGACCACATCTTCCTGAAGCTCTTGCGGGAGTACCATGTTCCAATGGTCGCGGATAAAGCCGATCTGGCCTGAGAGGGAATCCGGTGAGGCTTTGATTGGTGCATAGAGGGCATCGAACAGTGTCATGTCAATGGTGTCAAGCACAGGTCCACTGGCAAGCGCGGTGTTCATGGCCTCAATCAGAGACTGATATGCCGGGCAGATTGCACTAAAACTGCGATCGTCAAGCAATGGTCTGAAATCATCTACAGCCGGATTTTGGGCTGCCATGCGTAGCAAGAGTAGCTCTCTTAGTGCTGTGTGCTGGCGACTGGCCGGACTGCTTTCAGTCGGTTGCAGCCAATTAATAGTCTTTTGATGGCCTAACAGTACGGGTTCTGGTGGAAAATGATCAACAAAAGTGGTCACAGTCTGTTTGACTTGACTGTTATTCGGTTTGATTTTGCTGCGTCGAAGGGCTTCAAGCAGAACAGCTGGTTCCTGCTTTTCGGCAACAACATCAATCAGATAGCGGTATATATTCTGCAAAGTGGCGAACAGGTTCAGTTGTGCGGCGTGGACCGGTCTTTCTCCAGCAAGTTTATCGCTATTAAGCTTCATGGCTATTTGGCGATAAAAGATAATCCTGGGGATACGGCGGTCTGTGACGAGTTTAGCAATGGAGCCAAGTTCGAGCGAGTGCCATTGTGTTGATGCGATGGGAATGTCGAACGGGAAATAAGGTGCTGTGCCTAGCTGTTCTTTCATCGTTCTGCCACCCGTTAAAACTAATTAGATTAGGTTATGCCAGATCATCATCCAGTTTTGGTTTTATGGGGAGAGATATGACCCGGATAAAAACTGATAATTTGTCAGGTTCCGCTGGATTTCTTGGAAGCCGGCTTTGCGCTTTTATTTTTAGCAGGTGCTTTTTTACTCTTCTTACTTTTCTTGCTTTTTTTATTACGTGACGTTTTGAGTTTTTTGTTGATTTTCTTTGGTTCCGGGTTGAACTCATCGCGGATATTGTTAAGGAGAACCGTGGTCTCTTCCAGGGTTGGATCTGCTTTTATTGCTGCTTCCAGAACTTCCTTGGCTTCAGAAATACGTCCGGTTTTCATGTATAGTCGGCCAAGAGCGTTTAGAGAACGTGCATGGTCACTTTTCAGGGCTGTGGCTTTCTTGTATCCGACGATCGCGTTTTCATAATCTTTTCTGAATTCGTAGATTAAACCGAGTTTGTACTGGTTGTTCGGGTCTTCCGGAAAAAGTTCGGCTGCTCCCTTGAGCAGTTCTGTGACCTCATCGTACTGTTTGTTTTTTACATAGATTGAAACCAGGGCGTTGCGGGTGTCCATGTCGTCTTTTTGTTGTTCAAGTACTTTTTTATAGTGCTCAGCAGCCTTCTCGTTCATACCTCTGGCCTTATAAAGAGGTGCAATTTCACGGTTCGCATCGATGTTGTTTGGTGATGACCTCAGAACAGCATTGTAAGCCTCGATAGCCAGGTTGTTCTCTTTGTCTTTGGCGAGAATTCGCGCCAGCTTTATCTGGATGTCCGGGCTATCCGGTTTGTATTTGAGAAACTCGCCGTACTGCTCGACGGCCTGGGCATAGCTGCCGCGAGCCAGGTAAATGTCAGCCAGTCTCAAGCTTGAATCAGGGCCGGGCTTGAGTTTGATAGCCTGTTTATAGGCGACAACGGCTTCATCCCGCTTGCCCTGTTTCTCATAGATTTTACCCATGTTCAGGTATACGTCGCTGCTGGTGCTGTTGCGGTAGGCTGCTGACCTATAGGCGTTTACCGCCTCTTCGTCCTTGCCGGCTGACCGGTAGAGGTTGCCGAGTTTTTCATAGATTTCAGACTCGGATCCAGGTGAATCCTTAAGGGCATCTTTCAGTGCCTCAACTTCTTTTGCCAGGTCACCCTTGAAAACTGCTGATTCTGATAAAGGCCTGGCTGCAATAACAGCAGTTTTTGTGCCGAGCAAGGCCTTGCCCTTACCGCCCAGCACATACTCGTATTCGGCCAGTTTTTTGTCACCCTTTTTCTCGTAGATAGCTCCCATCATCATATGGATGGTGCTGTTCTGAGGGTTTGAAACCTCTGCTTTTTTAAGCAGGGCCAGAGCTTTGTCCTGCTCGTTCCGTTTCAAGTAGATGGAAGCCAGCCCGATATGCCCTTTTGGGTTGTTGCCGTCAATTGCCAGTGAACGGTTGTATTCCTCAATCGCTTTATCTGGCTGGCCGGCTGCAACGTACATGTCAGCCAAAGTTGCGAAAGCCTCAGCGTCATTTTCCAGTTCACGTGTGGCCTGGTTCAAGTGGTGGATTGCCAGCGGGTAAACTTTGTATTCGCCTAAAATAAGACCTAAAGTCTTGTGATATCTGGGGCTGGCGTTTGGTGTTGCCACACCTTTGGCTAGTTCAACTACGGCCAGATCATTCATCCCTTTCTGAGCGTAAAGCAGACCGAGATTGCCGCTGGCTTTAGGATAGGGAGATTTCAGATTCTGTGCCTTTCGATACTCACTGATGGCGCTTTCAATGTTGCCCACACGTTCAAATTGCAGGCCCATTACATAGTGTGCAGCAGCGCCTTCCGGGCACACTGATAGTATTTTGGCTTCAAACTGGCGGAGTTGGGCCTCGTCGCGCAGGGTTTCAATTGAGTCGGCAAGTTCGATTGCATCGGTGCATTTGTCACTGCCAAAACCCCAGCTGAAACCGCTTAAAAGCAGGGCTGCGCTTAATAGTATAAAGTAGGAGCGAAATATATTCATTGTGTATGTTTTCCTTGAATAAATGTAGGATTTGATGAGGGAGTATACATACGATTCGGTAAAAATTCAATTATTTAGGCTAATATCTTGATTATTGGAAAAAACGTGCAATAATACGAGGCGAATTTTTAACCTGAAGCGGTACATTCACACTAACAGTCAGGAGCGGGGAATGAACAGGGAACTTGAACAAATAATAATGACCGCCAGTGATCTGCCGACAATTCCGGTGGTTGCCACCAAGGTTCTTCAGATGATTGAAGATGAGGCCACATCTGCGGAAGATCTTGCCAAAGTG
>JBGSQR010000051.1:0-4864 GCA_041737975.1 Geobacterales bacterium
ACCCCCCATTTTTATCTATGTAGCCGCATCTATCAACCTTAGGAAGTTTTTTAATGGTGACTGCTGCCAAGCCCTGATGAAAACTACCGGCACGTTTATAAATTGGAGGAATAATCAGTTTGTCCTTTTTGTTAATAAAGCCGTACAATCCAAAATGTTTACCTCCTGCGCCATATACTTCTACAGCTGCCAAACCTTCTGAAAAGTTTCTGGCATTATGATATTTCGCTGGGATTACAACTTTTCCGTTGAGATCAATAAAACCGTAGTAAAACCCATAAGATTTCTTCCAACTCAAGCCAGCGGCGGTCAAACCCTCACTAAAACCTTCAACATGAGCATCTTTCGTCACCGATTTTAATCTTAGGATAAAGTCTCCATTTTTATCTATTACTCCTAATCCTTTATTGTCTCTTGCGATTGCGACTCCTTCTTTGAAAAGTCCGCCACCTTTAAACTTAGCCTTGATTACGATTTTTCCGGTTGTGTCTATGTATCCAAAGGCACCACTTTCATGATCTCCGACAAGGATTCTTGCCAAGCCCTCAGAAAAATCAGATGCACCATTGAATTTGGGGGCAATGACCATTTGTCCGGTCTTGTCGATGTAGCCAAACTTCCCGTCAACATCTACAGGGAATAATTCGCGAGATTCTTCGCCATAACTCATTGATGCAATAAGAATAAGAAGTACCGTAAGCAAATAGATTATTCGGTTAGTCATTTTGTTTTCCTTCTTTGCATAACGGCTGAGAGCTGACCCACCGCGGTTTTATGCGGCTGGGTCTAGCGCTTAGTTGAGCTCTTCGCTGACTTCTTTGATCCCACTACATCAAAATGAAAAACTTCCCCGTCAAGGCGTACTTCTGACTGTGGTTTAGCCCCTGAGAAATCAATGACATTTCCACCACTTTCGTCAAATGGAAACTGTACCTTCGAGCCTGTCAGCTTTAATGGTTCTTCAGGTAAGGAGCCATAGTTACCGAGATAAGCACCATCAGCGTTAAAGACCAGTAGCCGCCTCGTTGTCCGGCAGCTCTCTCCCCAAGTTGTTGTCAGCAGTACAAGCTCGTATTTGTCTTTTTCTGAGAGTTTGATTTTGCCGACATACTTGAACTCTTCCTCATCGAACTTGCCCTGAGGGAAAAATGGCGGATTTGATTTATTTTCAGCCTTTTTATGAAGTTGTGATAGGAGCTTTTCAGGGCCTTGTAATATTCTTTTTGATTGATTTGAACCGCATTTTTCAGAGGATGGCGCGGCAGAACACTCCGCTGAAAGTCCTATTTGGATGGCCACAAATAACACAGTCAGCAGAACTACTAACCTTGATCTCAGTTTTCGCATTTTTTCTTTTTCCTTGCTCAACGGTTATGAAGCTGACCAGCCCGCCCGGCTTTATCGGGCGGTCTGCGTCCAGCCGAGAGTTGGGAACTCGCCTTTTTCTCAGGCTTTTCTCTTTTTAAAGACTGAAGCCTCTGGGGTTTTCATGTCACCATGACGAGATCACGTGATTATCCATTCGATACTTTACTTCTAAGCAACATAAACATGAACACAAGCACAAAGACTAGAAAAGCCCAGAAGAAAACAACCGTAAACACGCTTCCATTGCTCGAAATACCAAGTAACTTAACAGTAAAATCAAGAATGGATACTGATGCATGCGTTATCCATGGTGCCGTTCCATTACCTTGAACCATGGCTATGCTGGCAAAGAAAAATATAAAAATACACCCCCCAAATATAGACGCATATTTGATGGCAATGAAAAGCGCATTTAAAATAGAGCGATTAGTAGACATGTTTATTGCATACCACCGCATGCCGCTTGGATTTTTGCTTCAAATTCAAGACGAATCCTTTTGTAGCATGCCTCATTTTCATTTGAAGCGTTGCCACATGTTGTTTTCAGTTCTTGAATAAAGTTCTGGTTTGCTTCCGTACACTTAGGGAGAATCTGGCTCAGACGATTCTGAGCATTCTTCATTTGGCTAACCAGTAAATCATTATATCTTTGCCGTCTCCCGGTTTGTGGATCATGTGAATATAGCCATTTGACAGTTTCCAAGTTGCTGTCTTTTTTGATGCACCTTCGTCTTTGAAATTGTCCTCTATTCTGGGCCCCAACTTGTCTAACTGACTTATAACATTATGATATTGTTCTGCAGTAAACCTGATTACAATTGAGGTTAAATTTCTGTTGGCATCAAAAAACAACTCCGCGACAGTTGCAGGTATGCCCCACGCCTCTCTCAAAAGCACACGACATAGCAATGTGTCTGTAGGAGCAATTCCACGTTGTTCTTTGCACTCATAAGTATAACCATCCTGAGCTAACAACTTTTCAATCTCTTTTATGGTTTGCCCTTTATGAAAGCTTAAGAAGTCGTATTTCCAGGAATATCTCTCAATACTCCACCCCGCTGGTGCTAGGTCGCTTCTAAGCCAATAGATCATAAAACCTTTTGTGCCGGGCCTATTTGATGTAATTATATAACCAGTGTTCGTCTTCCATCTTTCACGGATTTCCCCATCTTTGTCTCTAGTGACATAGGGGGTTTTAACGGCCATTTCTTCCAGTTTTTTGTTAACAATATCCTGCTTATCCTCTGTAAACAGCATGCTCACGGATGTCAGTACATTGTTTGAATCGTAAAACAGGTCTGTCCCGACTGCCGGTATTCCCCAGACCTTTTCAATTTCAATTCTGCATAATGTTCTGTCATCAGCCTGTATTCCGCGACTTGGGCGGCAACTAAATCGGAAATTATCTTTTTTAAGCATTTTTTCTATGTCTTCGCGGGGCTGCCCGTTTTTAAAGTTGCGTAAGTCGTATTGCCATGAAGTTGTTATGAATAATTTGGCTATAAAATTCATTTTTTCGGTGAAGAATGCAGCATAAATTATGACAACAATCAGAACTATCACGAGAAATATTGTGGTAATAAATGATCTGTTTTTGGGGCTTTGGAGAGTTTTGTCTGTATTTTTGTCTGGCTCTTTAGGGGAATTCAGGCGTGTTTGAACATCTGCTGCTGGGGCATATTTGGAAAACACCAGACCACAGCGTATACAGATGTTCCCTTGTTCCTGCAGTTCTCCACATTTTGGACAGGAATATTCTGTTTGTAGCAGTGATTGTTCCTTGTTGAAGCTAAAACGTCCTTTGCATTGCGGACACGTTACAGCGATAGTTCTGTCAGGAATTTTAGATTTATCTGTTGGAGAGGAAAAATTGCAGTGTGGGCATTTTATTAGCAAAAAATTGTTTTCCATTCAAGCTCCTTATTTTGTTCAACTGCTCGGGAGAGCTGCGGCGGTTTTAGGTCGCTGCTTCTTCCAGATTGGAAAATATAATTTTGTTTTTATCTCGGCACCCTCGGGCTTACCTGAATGACCTGCTTAGGTGCGAGGTAATGTTAATGCCTCGGCATTTTAATTTGCAAAGCCGCTATAAATTTAGGGTCAAGATCACCTCGACGTGGTGCTTTTTCAGCAATAATAATCTTTTTCCAAGACTCCGAATAGTTGCCAACATAATATAAGGTGATGGCCCAATTTTGAAGGTTCAGAACATGCTGAGGAGCCTTATTATATATCACTGCGAAACGAGCAAACGCATCATTCAAAAGTGCTTTATTTTTTGTTGCTGCGCCGGCAACACCAATAGCTTTTGCGTAGTCCGCAGAAAAATCAATGTCATTTAATGAGTATTGCTCTGCTTCAGCGAATAATTTCAAGGCATCAGTTGCTTTACCTCGTTTGTTAGTCTGGAGAGCAGCCATGCCCCAGAGAGCGTTCCCGTTAGTACTGTCAAGAAGCCATGCTTGGTTAAATCGCCTCATCGCGTCATCAAAATTGCTTTGGCGCAAAAGCTGCCAGCCACGCATTGATACCTCCGCAGCCGCTTTTTTTCTGTCCCCTTTGTAACGTTCATCAATGGTAGATATGAATTTTTTGTCAGCCTCTTGTTGAATTGCATTCTTTGGCAAGTCTCCATACTTCGGAAGTAAGCTAATGTCTTGCGCACCAGATGAACTCCATGCGATCAACGAGATGGTTATGAAAATAAGAATGGAACTAATTAACTTTTGCATTCAAACTCCTATAACTCATTATTGAGCAGTTAGAGGTATATACATATAGATGCAAGCATCTACATTTAGATACCAATCAACTCTTTTCAAAGCATATATATGTAGATGCTTTTAAAACTTTGAGATTTCTGTCGTTATGCCGCACGGAAAATCAGGAAAAATCCCCCACTTCCCAACACCCACACCCGCCCCTCAAAGACTTGCAAACATCAATCAATCCCACCCGAATGTTTTAAACGTTAAGACCTGCAAATACGCAATATTTCTTTACATTCAATAATATAATTTAACAAGCACAAACTATCTATAATACTAATAAAACGTCATTTTCTTATTTTTTGATGCGTAACATAAGGGTAAAGGGGACAGGCTACTTTTATCCCCTTTTACTGCTTAATTAAAATGTAAATTTTACCGACAAAAAAAAGGCGCTACCGAAGTAACGCCTTTTATTATTCACTCATCTATTAACTGGATCAGGCTTTATCTGCTCTTCTACGCTTACCGTATACTGCAAGACCAAACAGACCCACTCCAAGAAGCAACATTGTTCCGGGCTCCGGTACAGGAACATTTCCCACTGCGATATTGTCACATTCAAATGCAATACCAGTGCTGTTCAAAGAAAATGTATCAAAGGCTGGTAAATCCAGAAAATTCACATAACGGTTATTATCTGAACTGGTCCAGCTGCCATTGGCAACTAGAGGTGCAATTGCCTGTGTTCCGGTAATGGTTATTCCCTTTATACCATCGTTGTAAAA
>JBGSQR010000052.1:0-11243 GCA_041737975.1 Geobacterales bacterium
CGCTCGCCGCCGGAAAGCATACTGAGTTTTTTCTGCTGATCAGAACCGGAAAAGTTGAAGCGTGACACATAGGCCCGGGAGTTAACGTTGATCTTGCCCAGTTCAATGTTGTCGTTGCCGCCTGAGATGGCTTCCCAGATGGTCTGTTCAGGTTTTAGTGCGTCGCGTGACTGGTCCATGTAGCCGAGCTTGACTGTCTCGCCGATACGGATGCTGCCCTGGTCGCATTTTTCCTGGCCGGTGATCAGGCGGAAGAGGGTGGTTTTACCGGCACCGTTGGCACCAATTACTCCCACAATGCCGCCCGGTGGCAGGTTAAAGGTCAGGTTTTCATACAGCAGACGGTCACCATAACCCTTAGCCACGTCATTAAATTCCACAACTACACCACCCAGTCTTGGTCCTGGTGGGATGTAGATTTCCAGGTCGCGGGCATGCTTTTCACTTTCCTCGGCCAGCAACTGCTCGTAGGAGTTAATACGCGCCTTGCCTTTGGCGTGACGACCCTTGGGCGACATTTTGATCCACTCCAACTCGCGCTGCAGAGTTTTCTGGCGTTCGCTGGCGGTTTTCTCTTCAACTGCCAGGCGGGCCTGCTTCTGCTCCAACCAGGAAGAATAGTTGCCTTTCCAGGGGATGCCTTCGCCACGATCCAGCTCCAGAATCCAGCCTGCCACGTTGTCCAGGAAGTAACGGTCATGTGTAACGGCGATGACTGTACCGCTATAGCCGTGCAGGTGGTGTTCCAGCCAGGCAACTGATTCGGCATCAAGATGGTTGGTCGGTTCGTCCAGTAGCAGGATATCCGGCTTTTTCAGCAGCAGGCGGCAGAGCGCCACGCGGCGTTTTTCTCCGCCGGAAAGTACGCCGGCCACTGTATCGCCAGGGGGGCAGCGCAGGGCGTCCATGGCCATTTCCAGGCGGCTGTCCAGGTCCCAGGCATCCAGGTGGTCCAGTTTTTCCTGCAAAACGGCCTGACGGTCGCACAGTTTTTCAAAGTCTGCATCCGGCTCGGAAAATTTGTCGGTAATGGCGTTGAATTCAGCCAGCAGGTCAACGGTTTCCTGAACACCCTCTTCAACAATCGAGCGGACGGTTTTTGTTTCGTCCAGCAGCGGTTCCTGCTCCAGGAAACCGACTGTGTAGCCGGCGGAAAGTACGGCCTGGCCGTTAAAGTCCTTGTCGACTCCGGCCATGATCCGCAGCAGCGAACTCTTGCCGGATCCGTTCAGGCCGAGTACGCCGATCTTGGCGCCATAGAAGTAGGAGAGTGAAATGTCTTTTATGACCGGTTTTTTGTCATAGAATTTACTGACCCGCATCATGGAATAGATGATTTTATTTGGTTCGATTGCCACGATTGTAGCCTCCTGATTAAAGTTTTGAATTAGATGTTATTACACTTGAGTGGTCGTTACTGTCAATTGCTTTAGATTACTGACGCATTTAATTGACCGATTATTAAGGGTTTGCTGCATTTTTGAATACTGTTGACTGAAACTAATTTGAAGTGGTAGTGTCTCGATCTGGAATAAGTGGATTCCAATCTTTTTTTGGCGAGGAGATGTCATGATAGTGCGTAATTACTTTCGATTTAATTCTTTAGCAGTTGCCCTGTTTTTACTCTCCATATTCTGTAATGCCTATCCTGTCGTTGCCCAGGAAGCTCAGTCCCCGATTCAGAACACAGCTATCCAGCCCAATATTATCAAGTTTAACAGCAATTTTTCCTTACCCGCTTTACAACACAGGCCGGATACTGATCTGGTTGAGCTGTCTGGTGGTAAGCGGATAAGGCTGGGTCAGCTGCGCACTCTGGATAAACTTTCAAAAAAAATGAAAAATACCCCGGACCGTCACCTGATGAAGGATTTACAGCTAAAGCCGGCTGCTATTGCAAGGGTAAAAATTACATCAGCTGCTGACTTGACCGCTGCTCTCAAATTGCAGGACAATGAGACGATTCAGCTGCCTTCTGGTGATCGCTATACTGTTGCGCAACTTCGCCTTGCTCAGACAGTGGTAAATAAACGACTGGTTCTCAAGCCAAAGCAACGTGTGCTGCCTCGTGGCACGATTGTCAAGGTGACGTCAAAAACGAACTGGAAAGAAATTATGAAAGGGCCGGACTCCACGATTCTTCAATCCCCAAACGGTAATCAGATCACGGTTGCTGAATTGAAAAAAACTATGGCAGCCTGGAGACCTGTCTCCCGCAGAGTGGTCCACCCAAGCGGTGAAGGGAGGCAGCCATGAAAATATTATTAAATATTAAACATAGTCTGTTTCTTGCTTTGTTATCCCTGTCCCTGGTAATGATGCTTGCACCGGTTGCTCAGGCAGATACGGTTGATGATTTTATCAGCAAATACCAGCAGATTGAGAAACTTGTCCCTCCCGGCAGCTCACTGCCGATTACATCGGAGCAGCTTATTTCTGTTCAGTCCCTGTTCCGTTGTGTGGATGGTGGAAATGTTGGTACATGCACTGACGATTTTTCAAAGACCGAGACCGGTAAAAAGATTATTGAAAACAATGAAATTCCTACTTCGGTCATGGATGTTTTGCATGCTTATGCCGCCTACAAAGACGGAGATGTATGGGGGGTTGCATATTATCTGGGAGAGGCAGCTGTTTGCGCTGTTGTTCAGGTTCTGGCGGGCGGGGTTGATATCTGCGGCTTGATCAAGCAGTTAATACAACTTGGTAAGGATATCTGGAATGCTGCAGTAGCGGCCTATGACTGGTTTATTGATGTGGGCGGGGCAATTATTGAAAGCCTGGCGAGTGCCGGATGCTCTATAGGCCTGTGCTGTTGTGATGATTCGCCGCCGCCAGCCGAGTGGCAACTGGTCTATGCAGGATATTTTGCCCCACGGCTTGCAGACGGGTTGTCGGCAATCGAAGCAAAATATTTTAGTGGATTGCCGATGCTGATCCAGCAGATCAAAAGCGTCGTCGGTTCACAATGCAGTTATGGGGCATTTGATACGGCATCCAATGAGTTTAAAAAGACGGTTGATGGTGCCTGGACTGCTGATGTGGTCCCTAAAAAACTGAATGAGCTGAATGCCAAGCGGGCTTTGTACACGACCCCCCAGACAATAGCTACAGCCGTGGCCGCATCTGTAACAGTAGAAAAACCGGATCAGACAGTTGTTTCAACTTGCAAGAATGATTTTGAAAAAATGTCTTTTGGGCACATTGATCGCTGGAAAACAGCTCATCCTGACCTGGCAAAAAAACTGGCTGTGGAAGAAAACGTAAGTTGGTGTCGTAACAAATTTTTTAATGATAATATGGACAAGTTTGCACAACAGTACCGCCAATATCTGCATTCACATAGTTGTCCGCAGATGGGTTTAAAAATGTATTGCACAACAACTGATGCATACAAATCCTGCATGAGGATCATGGGGAGTGTAAAGCGTCAGGGAGAATGTTTGGTTAATACTGCTATTGCGGGACCTGTGGCTGCTCAACAGATCAAGGGCAAAATGATTGAGAAGGGGTCGCAGCAACAGCTCTACCCCTGTAATAGCATTAATCCCAATGGGCCTTCTAGTACCCAGCCAACTCAACTGGTCTGCTCCCGCCCTGCCCAGACCAATTACTGCACCAAAATTAACAACGAGCTGTTCGGGGAGTTGCCGCAGGTTCTGGTAAGCTGCAATCTACAGGAGTCAACAGATTACAAGGCGCTGCGCCAGGCTGTGCAACTCGCCAGAAAACAGTTGATTCTCAAATATTTCTCGCTTGCTGTTAAAGAAGACTTCAGCGACCCGCTGATTGCCTATGTTGGGTCGTCTGAAGATCTCGCTCAATTAGGTAAAGACCCGTTGAATAATTCCTTCAAATTTCCGCCACCCAGCACACAGCCGGGTTTCAGTTATGCAATGAAGTTTGAGGGATCCAAACCGGTTATTGATGGTGTAAACGCCGCTGAAATAACCTATCTGATGCCTCAGCCGGAATTTGGTAACAAGGGACTGACAAAACCCAAGTATGAAGAAAAACTTCGCCCGGCTGATCCGCGTGTAAATCCTGACCCTGGTCAGTATATTGGTAAAGGCATGCTTGTAAGTAAAGAGCTGGAGAAACTGGCCAACACTCAAAAAACGCCGGTCCAGGCGGTTGTTAAAGGAACAGCAGCAAACAAAACCGAATCCGTAAACAAAAGTATGGCATCTAATGTTGCCCGGCAGGCGGTCCTGGCTGCTCCGGCTGGTCAGGTGGCAGCCCCTGCCCAGACTAAACAGCAGGTGATGAGCGGCAGTCTGCCACAGGGGCAGCAAATCTCTCCCCCCGCCTGTGGGATAGGTTGTCAGCAGCTGTCGGGAATCAAGCCGACTGATAAATCTCCGGTCAAAGCTCTGGTTGTGGCTGGCAAACCGGATCTTGTTTCGGCAGGAAAACTGACAATCGCAGGAGTGACAACACAGTGGGGTGGTTCAATTATCTTGAACGGACAACAGGTTCAGACCGCCACCAACGGTTTGTGCAGTGCTACAATAACTTATGCCGTGCAGAATATTGGTACTGTTCCAGCGGCCTTTGGCAGTAAGTTGCTTAGCAGCGCACAGCAAACCCCGATCTTAAAACAATGGTCGTCACTTAATTCCGGGGCTACACAGATTCAAACGGAACAGGTTCTACTGCGTCCGGGGCAAAATGTTCTGACTCTCACGATTGATCCTGAAAAAAAGGTGAATGAACTTAGTGAGACAAACAATCAGGTGAATCTTATGGTTGTTCTGAGCGGGAACTGTCAGCAACAGACCCAAAAGATTAGGCAGGTTCCCATGATACCGGTCAAGCCTCCGTTGCGTTAAAGCATGTGTCATTCCCAGGTCGGGTCGGGACGAGTCCGGCCAGGGAGATGACAAGGAAGTTGTTTGCTGTTCATGTTCTATAGCATGATAAGTCGTAACTACAGCTTGCTACACTAATTTATGGCAACAAACCTTGACAAACTGTTCCCAGATACTATTATCAAAATGCTGGTTGTGTACTATGCAGTTTAAAGATCTGATGTGTTTGAAAAGGGGATGCGCATATGGCTATGAATGTTCAGGAGGCGATCAGGGACTCCATCAAGACAGAAAAAAATATCATGGATTTCTATCGTTTAGGCGCTGAAAAAATGGAAAATTGTTCCGCCCGCAAAATTTTTGAATTGCTGGCACGGGAAGAACGTGAACATGCCGGACAGTTTTATAAATATTATAAGGGGACGGATATTCCTTCTCTGGAGGAGTTTCTTGTACTACCACCGGAAGAGTCTGTGCTGATTTCATCACTGCATAAGCTGATTGACTCGGATTTCAGCGAAAAGAAAGCGCTGGAGCTGGCCATGAAAACGGAAAAAGACTTGCAGCAGGCACTTTTGGAAATTGCTGCTAAAATCACCGATGTTGAAGTAAAGGCGGTTTTTGAACTGAATGCCCGAGAGACCCAAAATCACTATCTGATGATTGAAGCAGAGTATGCCCGTATGATGGGTATGGTGGCCGAGTCGGACATGAATACGTTTGTCAGGGAATAACAAGTATTACCGTTCTGGCTGGCAAAGACCTCTGTCGTTAAATAGGTCCAAAATCGGGCAGTAAAAATATCAGGGCCACTTTAGCCGTTTTGTCGCGGCATTTGGCCCTTTTTTATGTCCAATATATCAGGGCTGCCGGCATTCCGGTTTTGTTTTATATCTTCTCAAATCCGGTATATTGAACCTTCATCGGTTTGACAATGTCCGGACAGCTCTTTATACTCCACAAAGACTAGTACTTTTATCAGGCAGGTGGGTAGTTAAAATCTGCTGTTGTTGCATTTATCAGGGGGCATTATGAGTAAACAGGTTTATGTGATCGGGCACCGCAATCCGGATACGGATTCCATTGCGTCGGCGATTGCTTATGCGGAGTTGAAACAGAAACTGGGGCATGTGAATGTTGTTCCTGCCATGGCAGGAGAATTGAATCCTCAAACCAGGTATATTCTAGAATACTTGCATATCAAGGCGCCTCAATATTTGGCTGATGTGCATCCAAAGGTCAGGGACGTTATCAGTCTGAATCCGGTAACCACAACTTCAACAACGTCTTTAAAAGAAGCTCTTCAGCTTTTCCATAGCCATAAAATCAGGGCTTTGCCGGTTATTGATGCGGCTAGAAAACCTATTGGAGTCGTTTCATTGCTGAAGCTTTCGGAAAAATATCTGCTGGCAGGTGGCGACAGAAAGAGAGTTGTTGATACAACGCTCCGTTCGCTTTGCGAGTGTCTGGACGGACAATTTCTGGTGGGCACCCCTTCGGACGAATTGGAACAGTTGCACCTGTTCATTGGTGCCATGGCCGAGGAGTCCTTTTCCGAGCGTATTGCCGGCTACGAGTTGTCGCGTCTGCTGGTCATGACCGGTAATCGTCCTTCAATACTTCAGTCAGCAATCGACATGGGAGTGCGTGTCCTTGTGGTGACCGGCGGTTATGCGGTCAGTCAGGAATTGCTTGGCAAGGCGAAGCAGGCTGGAGTAACAATCATATCGACTCCCCATGATACGTCTACCGCATCAGGTTTGGCGCGGTTGTCGGTGCCATTGGGCTGTTTTGTTGATAATCGTTTCGAAAAAGTTGGAATCAGCGAATCTTTGGAGCATTTACGAATCAAGCTGCTTCATTCGGGTGAGTCTGCCGTAATTGCTGTGCAGGAAGATGGGACACTGGCCGGCATTGCTACAAAATCATCGCTGTTGAATCCAATTCCCTATGCCCTTATTCTTGTTGACCATAATGAACTGGGACAGGCGATTCCAGGGGCAGAGTCGGTGGAAATCCTGGAGATTATTGATCATCATAAACTGGGCAATGCACCCACAAACCAGCCGATCACTTTTATGGTCTCTCCGGTCGGAAGCACCTGTACTGTTGTTGCCAGCTTGTACCGCGAGCGCGGAATTGAGCCGGACAAAAAGATTGCAGCACTTCTTCTGGCGGGAATTTTGTCGGATACGGTTATATTGAAATCACCAACTGCAACAGGGCGTGACCGTGAGATGGTGGAGTGGCTGGAAGGGTTTGCCGGGATTGACCACGTCGTTTTTGGCAAGGAGATTTTTTCTGCCTGTAGCGGCTTTTCGGCCCATGCAACGGTTGAGCGGGCCATTCGTTCCGATTTTAAACAATTTAATTCAGGTGATACTGTTTTTGGAATCGGACAGGTTGAGGTGGTTGGTTTTGGTGAGTTTCACGAGCTGAAGAGTGATCTGAGAGAAGGGCTAAAGCGGGTGATGGATGATGATCGCCTGGATATTGTCGGGCTGATGGTTACAGATATTTATTCCGAGACAACGCTTTTTCTGGTTGAGGGAAAAAATGAGCTGGCATACGTCATGGGGTACCCTCAGTTGGAGCCGCATCTTTATGAGTTGAAGGGTGTCATGTCTCGCAAAAAACAGATGGTGCCTCATTTGCTGAAGGTCATAGGTTCTTTGTCATAAACTAGATGAAACTGGAGATTTAATTCCATGGCCCAAAAATATAAAGCATTGCTGGTTGATGATGAAGATCTGGTTCGCTCAATTATCAGGGCAATTCTAGAGGAATTCGGGTTTGATGTTGTTGAGGCGTGCAATGGAAAGGTGGGACTTGAAGTTTTTTCGCGAGAAAAACCGGACCTGGTTTTTACTGATTTGCAGATGCCCGAGTTGGATGGCTTAGGTTTTATTTCCAGTTTGAAGGGGATCAGCCCGGATACGCCGATTGTTGTTATTTCCGGTACCGGCAATATTCAGAGTGCTATTGAGGCGATTCGTCTCGGGGCCTGGGATTATATCACCAAACCGGTTGAAGCGCTGGAATGCCTGGAAATTGTGGCTTTGCGCGTGCTTGAGCGTGCCAGACTGATTAAGGAGAATAAAGCCTACCAGGAAAACCTGGAAGACCTGGTCATGCAGAGAACTGAAGAGCTGCATGACAGCGAAATCCGTTACCGTACCCTGTTTGAATCTGCCAATGATTCAATTATTCTGATCAGGGATGACCTGATCGTTTCCTGCAATCGAAAAACCCAGGAGCTTTTTGGCTGCCCTCTTGATGAGATTGTAGGTCGCAGTCTGCTTTCCTTCTCACCTTTGGTACAGCCGATTGGAGTTATGTCAGATGAGGCCTATGCAGAACGTATGAAGTTGGCTCTTACGGGAGAAGCGCAATTTTTTGAGTGGCGACATTCACAGTTTTGCGGTGAGCCGTTTGATGCCGAAATCAGCCTGAACAGGTTGGAACTGCATGGCGATCCATACCTGCAGGCTATCATGCGTGATATTTCCGAACGTAAAAAGGCAGAACTGGTTTTGCTTGATAATACGCGAATCAAGCGGGAGCTGGAAATGGCCCAGGAGATTCAACAGTCGCTGCTTCCGGAAGAGCCACCCCGTATGGCCGGTGTGCAGATTGCCTGTCGTTGTGTCCCCGCTGCAAATGTGGGGGGAGATTATTACGACTTTTTTGCACTTGATCATTGCCGGCTTGATGCAGTTATTGCAGATGTGGCAGGTCACAGCTTTGGTTCGGCACTTCTGATGACTGAGGTGCGAAGTGTCCTTCATGCCAAGGTTAATATTGAAAATTCACCGGGCAAGCTGCTGTTCAAGCTTAACGAAATATTACTCAAAGATCTTTCCCGGGCTGAGTTGCAGTTGAGTATATTTTATGTCAGTCTGGATCTTGCCCGGAATGTGCTGTCCTACGCCAATGCGGGTCACACACGCCCCTTACTTTTCCGCGCCAGTGATAAAACCTTTGAGGAACTTGATGCCGATGGTCTGCTGATGGGCATAAGAAGTGGTGTTAGTTTTGAAGAAAAACAGATTGCAGTGACAGTCGGAGACATTCTCTTGCTGCATACGGACGGTATCTCTGATGCGGATGATTCCAGTGGGAATTTTTTTGGTGTTGAAAGGCTTTGCCAGGTTGTTCGGGAGCAAAGCTGCAATGATCCGGACAAGATCCTGGCAGAAGTGTTTCTGAGGCTGACAGAGTTTACCGGTGGCAAGCAGTTGGGAGATGATGTTACCATTGCAATTATTAAGATTGTACCAACCTGACTTGCGCGTATTGTTTTGATCCTGTATGGTGTCTGGTCGGTTCAGGTTGCGACAGGTTGAAGTGAAATTAAAAACAACAGTTTCAGATCAGGAATTTCCGGATGGAAACAAATTAAATATCAAGAGGGAAGAGTATGAACAACCAAAAGCAGGAGACGTACTTGAAAGAGTGGCAATGTCTTGAGGATTTTGCGGAGCAGATGCTTCCGCAGGTCGGTCGCTTGTATCGTGAAAACAATGTTGTTATTACCGTTTATGGCCGCTCACTGGTGAATTGCTCAGCTGTCGATATCCTAAAGGCTCACCGGTTTGCACGCCTTGTACTTGATACGGAACTGTCAATTCGAGATACATTTCCTGTTCTGGAGGCTGTTGCCAGGCTTGATCTGGCTTCGGCAAGAATAGATATCGGGAAACTGACGGTCCGCTACATGTCCGCTACCGATGGCGTTAGCATTGATGACTTTGTTAGTCGGGAGCTGAGTTCGGTAAATACCGGACGCAGTGCTATTCTGGATGAACCGCAGGATATCGTGCTGTACGGTTTTGGCCGTATCGGTCGATTGTTGGCCCGCATTCTGATTGAAAAATCAGGCAGTGGTGAAAAATTGAGGCTGAGGGCTGCGGTTGTCCGCAAAGGAAGTCCTGATGACCTGGCCAAGCGTGCCAGCCTGTTGAGGCGTGATTCCGTGCATGGCCAGTTTAACGGAATCATCACAATTGATGAAGAGGAAAATGCCATTATTGCAAATGGTAATATGATTCGTATTATCTATGCCGATTCACCAGAGAATGTCGATTATACCCAGTACGGTATCAGTAATGCCATACTGGTGGATAATACGGGTAAATGGCGCGATCGTGAAGGGCTCAGCCGTCATCTGCAAGCACCCGGTATAAGTACAGTGCTGCTGACCGCACCCGGCAAGGGTGACATTCCGAATATTGTTGCCGGTGTAAATGACGCGTTAAATGGAGAAGAAAACATACTGTCGGCTGCAAGTTGTACAACCAACGCAATTGTGCCGGTACTCAAGGCGATCAGCGACCGATTCGGGATTGAGCATGGCCATGTGGAAACCTGCCATTCTTATACAAATGATCAGAATCTGATCGATAACTATCATAAGGACTCGCGCCGTGGACGCAGTGCCCCGCTGAACATGGTTATCTCCGAGACCGGCGCTGCCAAGGCTGTGGCAAAGGCGCTGCCCGAACTGGCCGGAAAGCTCACAGGAAACGCCATTCGTGTTCCAACGCCGAATGTGTCGCTGGCAATTCTTAATCTGGAGTTGGGCAAGGAGACTGATGTTGCGTCTCTTAACAGTTATCTGCGTGATGTTTCACTTGATTCCCAGTTGCAGAATCAGATTGACTATACAAACTCTCCGGAAGTTGTCTCCAGCGATTTTGTCGGTTCACGCCACGCCGGAGTGATTGATTCACTGGCGACCATTGTGCAGGGCAAGCGTTGCGTACTCTATGTCTGGTATGACAACGAGTTTGGTTACAGCTGTCAGGTCGTGAGGGTAATCCAGAAAATGGCAGGACTGGAACTTCCTTCACTGCCGGAATAACTAAAGATGGTATTTTATTTTTAGCGCAAAATCAGCAGTTTTACGGTTTTTGATAGGCCGATGGAACAGCCTGAAATAACCATTTCAATTGACAGCTGTTGGTACATGTAGTATTTTCGAGCGCGTTTATCAATAAGTTAAACCGGTTTACCGGACATTTTTCACGGAGGAAGTGACAGCATGAAAGTCTATTACGATACGGATTGTAATCTGGCGGTATTAAAGAAAAAAAAGGTGGCTATTATTGGTTACGGCTCACAAGGCCATGCCCATGCCCTTAATCTTAAGGACGCCGGTCTCGATGTAGTTGTTGGTCTCAAAAAGGAATCAACTTCCGTAAAGAAGGCTGAAGCAGAAGGTCTCAAGGTTTTAACAGTTTCTGAAGCTACAAAGATTGCCGACATTCTTATGATCCTGCTGCCTGATGAAGTTCAGGGTGACGTTTATCGTGAAGAGATCGCCCCTTTTGTTAAAAAAGGCGCTTTCCTGGCATTCGGTCATGGTTTCAATATCCATTTTGACCAGATCGTTCCTCGTGAAGATCTCAACGTGTTCATGGTTGCTCCAAA
>JBGSQR010000098.1:0-2030 GCA_041737975.1 Geobacterales bacterium
AGCCGACCTGCCCGGCAGAGGATCAGGAGTTTGTCCTCTATCACATCGACGGTATTGAGGCGATGGGGTTCTGTAATCACTGGAAACTGCCGCATTATGTGGATTTTCTCTCCGATCTGGACCGTCTCAGGAAGGCGCAGGATGTGGCCCGCAGTGGCAATGCCAAGGAGGAAACCGATGCAGCTCAATGAATGGCTGGAGAAAGATAATCAGGCAAAAAGTACGGGAGAAAAGGTCGCAGGCTATCCCTTCGGCTTTATGGATGACGGAGCCAAGAAGGAGATCCGCCGCAGTATCCTTAAGGCGGTGGCTATTCCTGGCTATCAGGTGCCATATGGCTCGCGTGAAATGCCGATTGCCCGTGGCTGGGGTACGGGCGGTGTCCAGATTACACTCTCCATGATCAAGCCGGACGACATCCTTAAAGTCATTGACCAGGGGTGTGACGGTAGCGTCAACGCGGTCAATATCAAGAAATTCTTTGCTTCGGTCAGCAATGTGGCTATTACCACCGACACTTTGGAAGCGACCATCATCCAGACCCGTCACCGCATACCGGAAGAACCGATGACAGAAGAACAGATTCTGGTGCTGCAGGTGCCATATCCGGAAGCACTGCGGGAGGTGGAACCATCCGAGATGGAAACCCGCCGCATGCACGCCGAGGCTGACTACAGCCGTATGTGGCTCTATCTGTACGAAGATATCGTCAATTACGGTGAAATCACCATCAGTTATCGCTACCCGGTGACGGTTAATGGCCGCTACATCATGGACCCCAGCCCGATTCCCCGCTGGGACGTGCCCAAGCTGCATATGGCCGAGACACTGTTTTTGTTCGGAGCAGGGCGGGAAAAACGCATTTATGCCATTCCTCCTTACACAACGGTGGAGCCGTTGGAGTTTGAAGACCATAAATTCAGGGTCGAGGATTTTACAGGCAAGTCATGCAGCCGCTGCGGTGCAACTGACACCTTTCTGGATGAGGTGATTGATAATACGGACGGTGGGCGGAGTTTCTTCTGCTCCGACACCGGTTTCTGCGACAAGAGGTGTAATTAATGGAACCACTGATACGGATACGGGGGCTGTCAAAACAGTTTGGACAGGGGTGTGAGCGCTGTCTGGATGCAACCGGCCCCGAGCATGATACCAACCTCTGCCGTTACTGCGGTTCGGTTATGGCTTGCAACGATGTTTCTTTTGACCTGTACCGCAATGAGGCGCTGGGTATTGTTGGTGAAAGCGGTTCCGGTAAAAGCACCCTGGTGAGACTGCTGCATTTTGAATGGGAAGCCAGCCGTGGCAGCGTTGAATTGCATCGCTCTGCCGGGCTGGATAATCTGCCCGACCTGTTTGAAGGCAACTCGGACTACAGCCGGAACCTGCTTGGACTTACCCACTTTCAGAAACGCCAGATCCGCAATGCACTGATGGGGATTGTCTACCAGAACCCGCATCTGGGATTGCGGATGCAGGTCAGCTCCGGCGGCAATATCGCCGAACGGCTGTTGGGAGCAGGCTGGAGGAACATCGCCAAAATGAGGGAACGTTCGGCGGAACTGCTGGAAAAGACGGAGATACCGGTGGCACGCATGGATGAACCGCCCTGCAATTTTAGCGGCGGCATGCAGCAGCGTGTCCAGATCGCCAAGGCGCTTTCCAATAAACCGCTGATCCTGTTTCTGGATGAGGTCACCACCGGCCTGGACCTGTCTGTTCAGGCGCGTGTACTGGACCTGATCAGGAGCCTGCGCAATGAATTCAAGCTCTCCATGCTGGTTGTTTCCCATGATCTGGGTGTCATCAATCTGCTCTGTCAGCGGACCATGGTCATGAAGGCCGGTCGCGTTGTTGAAGCGGGGTTGACGGATCAGATTCTGCAGGATCCGCAGCATAGGTATACTCAATTGCTGGTAGCTTCACAGCTGTGAGTTTCCCCCTCCACTTGCGGGAGGGGGTCAGGGTGTGGGGGAAGCTGCAGCTAGTGGCTTCGTGGCAAATTCACCCACCCCTCAATCCCCTCCCGT
>JBGSQR010000101.1:0-6885 GCA_041737975.1 Geobacterales bacterium
ATGGTGCGATAGTTAAACGCCATGATCTTACCGCCCATAGTGGCGTAGTTCACGCCCAATGTGCCGCCGGTCTTCAACTTTTCGTCGTAACGGTACTTTTGGGTTGCTTCTTTGTCTTTCTCTATCAGACGCATGTTGTACTTGTTCCTGAACCACTCGTCAGCCACCTTGTTGTCCCGAAAATCCTCGGTCACAACTGTTCCACCGTAAATGATCGCCACAATGCCATGTTTCTGAATCATGGCACTGCCGAAGCCGCCCCGGCCGGCCCAGGTATCAACATAGCTGATCTTTCCATTCTGGATCGGAACTGACATGATGCCACCCATATCAGTATGCATGGCCGCCGGTCCGGCAACCAGAATGCGCGGATCATTCTCATAGCGGCCACCGAACATCCGGTAAACCTCATCCGTAAGAGAATAGACCCCGGACCGCCCCGCTTTCCAGATCGCCTCCGGATTGACCGGAACCACCTCAACCTCTATCTCTTCACCATGGCTGCGATTCAGGTACAGGACCGATGGAACCGGAGCCTTGCCGACCAGGCTGAGCATATTGAGCCCCAGGTTGTCAAAGACAAGGCCGGCGCCCCCCATGCTGCTGATGTAGTAACCCTGCCAGCAGGGAGAAAAACCGGATACAACCATGCGGTTGGAGCCGGGAAAGATTGAACCGGCAAAAATGCCGACCCCGAAGTTGAGACTCCGGTACTCTTCTGCCAAATGGATACCAAGATCCACCGGACCGAAATAGCGGTCAAAGCCATATTTCTTTATTTTATAAAAACCGGTGGCCGGATCAACCAGAAGCACCCTTTGAAACATATTCACATCCCCCTAATTCTTCCGATATTCAAAGCATTTCCCTGGGTTGTCCGGTGGACGCAAGGACACTGTTCCAAAGCCAGCCTTCCGGGTCGATCTTCTTTCTTTGACTGGTAGCCAAACTGATTGGAATATGGGTGAACTGATGATTCGAGAATCCAACCACCATACCGGTCCGGCCACTCATACCGGCATGAACTGCATTATGACCCAACAGCAAACAAAATGCCGAATCATGGGAGTTGGCCGGTTGACTGCGGATAATATAACTCGGATCAATATACTTGAGGTTAATATCCATCCCTATATCTGTGAAGTGCCCCTTAATGGCGGCCCGCAGAAAAGTGCCGATATCACCTAGTTTGGCATTACCGGAAGCGTCGCACTCTGTTGTGGTTGCCATCTGTTCCTGTCCTGCCCCTTCGGCAACCGCGACCACCGCGTGCCCACGCTGTTTCAGTCGTTCCTCCAGACTCCGCAGAAAAACGTCCATAGCAAAAGGAACTTCCGGAACCAGGCAAAAATTAACCAGGCTGGCGACGAGGGTCGAATAGGCAGCAATAAAACCGGAATCTCGACCCATCAACTTCACCAGTCCGACACCGTTACGGGCACCTGTCGCCTCTGTATGGGCGGCGTAGATGGCCCGATGTGCCTCGCCAACAGCGGTCTCAAAACCGAATGTGTTCTGGATGAACGAGATATCATTGTCGATGGTTTTGGGTATACCGATGATACTTATTTGCCTTCCACGTCGAGCGGCCTCTTCAGCAATCACTGCGGCACCCTTCAGGGTTCCGTCACCTCCGATCGCAAAGAGAATGCCGATTCCCAACTCCTCCAGGTAATCCACCATTTCAGCAGGATCCTGAGGACCACGGGAAGAAGCCAGAATCGTCCCACCAAGTTCACCTATCTGATCAACAGACTCTGGGGTGAGAATCAGGGGGATATTGCCATGCCGTTTTACCAACCCCTCATAGCCATAACGAAATCCATAAACCCGCCGCACACCATAGTGGTGATAAAGACTAAGTGTCACAGCCCGGATAACATCATTGATCCCTGGGCAGAGACCGCCACAGGTGACAATGCCACAGGCAATAGTGGCCGGATCGAAAAATATCCGCTCGCGTGGGCCGGCCAATTCTATCGTCGGCGGAACTCTATTAGTGTCGATATAAGGCCGCAACTCTTCATAGCGCGAATGAAACAGAATTCTCTCATTGTCACCAATGAAACCTCCTCCCTGCATGGGGGATGGATAGCGGCACTTGCCAAGGTTTTCTATAGTAAAATCAGGATCAAGATCATTCATTATGCTACTCCTTGAGAATCTTTCGCAATACCTTGCTAAAAGAACTTTATCACCTTAACCTTAGCCGGTGAGATAATTATCTTCGATTCTAGTTTCTTACAAAAAAGCGGGACCCGCAATAATGTTGCAGGCCCCGCTTGTATTAAAAAATTCATTTTAGTCTACTTCAACACACACCCATTACCGTTGCTGGTGACAACCACAATACCTGTTTCAGTCACCGTATATCCCCTGCTGCGATCCAAGTCATGATCATAACCAATTTCAAATTTATCCGGAATTGTAATATTCTTGTCAATAATCGCCTTTTTGATTTTAGCATGACGCCCGACTACCACGTTTTCAAATAAAATCGAGTCTTCCACCAGACTGAAGCTGTTGATACGGCAGCTGGGCCCGATAATGGACTTCCTGACTGTGCCGCCGCTGGTTACGCAGCCGCCGCAGACATAGGAATCAAGATTATGACCGCGACGATCATCATCGTCAAAAATGGTCTTGGCAGGCGGCAGGTTTCCCTGATTGGTCAATATTGGCCATTTGTAGTTATAAAGATTCAGTTGCGGTGAGACGTTAACCAGATCCATATTGGCTTCATAATATGAGTCAAGCGTACCCACATCCTTCCAGTAGCCTCTTTCTTCCTGCCTCATGCCCGGTATCAGGTTATCATTGAAATTATAGGCAAAAACGCGGTCGCCATTGGCAAGCATCATCGGGATAACGTGCATGCCGAAATCCAGATCAGCATGTTTTTTCTTCCCTTCCTGCAGTACCTCAATCAGCTTTCTGACTGAGAAAATGTAGTTACCCATGGATGCAAAGCAGGTATTACGTCCAGGAATGGTTTCCGGCTCCTTCGGTTTCTCTGCAAATCCGGTTACCCTGTTGTCATCATCAACAGAAAAGACCCCGAATCTTTTTGCCTCTTCAGCCGGAACTTCCAGTGCGGCGATTGTAATATCGGCCCTGGTACGTTGATGATTAGCCACCATCTGGCTGATGTCCATCTTATAGATATGGTCGCCTCCGAAAATGGCCACATAGTCGGCGTCGCTGGATTCAATAAAACGGAGGTACTGATAAATTGCATCGGCAGTACCCATAAACCATTCTTCGCCTTCGCTTTTGGTTTCCGGCGAAATAGCTACATAGAATTCCCCCAGTCCGGTCCAGCGCCCCCAGGACTCCCTGATATGCTTCATCAGTGAATAGGCGCGATACTGCGTCAAGACATATACTTTCTTGATTCCGGAGTTAAAAAGGTTACTCAGAACAAAGTCGATTATCTTGTATTTACCACCAAAAGGGACACCAGGCTTGGGCCTGTTTGTAGTAAGCGGACTTAACCGTTCCCCCTTGCCGCCTGCCAGAACCATGGCAATAGTATTTCTGGTGATATTTCCCATTGAATACATGCTAGACGCCCCCTTTTTTCAGTTCAGAATGATGAATAATTATGCTTTGAATTGGAAACTCTTGAAAACAGTAACCTAATAAGACACATGGAATAAAAACACCTTCACTTTCGATAACAGCGTAAACAAATTATGTCAATAGTTACGTACATGTAAAATGGCAAAGGAAGACCGTAGATAAATTTAACAATAAATTATATCAGCAAACTACGATACTACAACCTTATGTCGATTTTTTTATAACAATCGTTCCAGTGTTAATCCTGAACAAGGAAGCTATTGACCTTGTTTTTCCCGCGAAGTATGATATTAAACTAATCGACTTAGCATTTAATTTATCCAAGGAGGTAAGATAAGACTATGGCAAAGATAATTGCAATGATGACAATACTGGTGTTGGCCACTGCGAATGTCTCTCTGGCTGGCTGGGGTGATCTCCTCAACTCTGCAGAACGTGTTGACAAACTCATTACCAACCGCCCTGCTCCACCTCAAACAGCCCCTTCCGGGGAAGAGTCCCGGACATCATCCGAAGAAGAACAGACTGCACCGGTCAGTGCTAACGATGATGACCACTTTATTCAGAATGATGATTATTTTACCCAGAAACATGGACTGGACAACAATGCCTGGATGTATGTTGAACTGGCAAAAATGATTACTCCCCCAAGTGCTGAAACAAAGCGCGAAGGTGAATTCATGAAGATCAAGGACGCCCAGAACTACTGGACCAGATATTTCTGGAAAACCAGGATCGCTTCCAAAAAAGAATTAAAACTGGGCATGCATGTGATCGCCTTCAATGACAACCACCGGGATGACCTCTACAGAGCACCTGAAAAGAAAAGTTCGGCTCGCGGTGGCAGTTGGTTTTATGCCAAGATTACTGACATGTCGGATATGTTCAGAGGATTTGTAACTGTTTCCGGCAATTACAAAGTTGGCCTGAAAAACCTCCGCGTCATAGAAAAGTAAACCGGTTTTTTATGCAAAAAGAGAGGGGGAGCGCTGTTTCAATGCTCCCCCTCTCTTTTAATTACTGTGGAACTAATTCGTGTTTAGCTGAATCAGCTACAAATCCTCATTCAGCAAATTGTTATCAATCAATCTGGTTTTTCCAACCTTGACCGCCATTACCATAAGAGTGTCTTTATCTGCCACCACAGACGTTTCCAGCGTAATGCCGCTGCAAAACTCAAGATAATCTATCTGCGCTAACGGTTCCTTTTCTATTACTGCCAAAGCCATGCTGCGAAGCTTTGCTATATCCTTCTCACCGGCTGCATATGCCGCACGAACTGCCTTAATTGAGTTAATCAGACAGAGGGCGCTCTGCCGTTCATCTGGTGACAGGTAGACATTGCGCGAGCTCATGGCAAGCCCATCCGCTTCCCGGACAATCGGCATCCCGACCACGTTAACCGGCATACTGAGATCGTTTGTCATCTGGCGAATTACCGCCAGCTGTTGATAATCCTTACAACCAAACAGGGCCACATCCGGCATGACGATATTGAACAGCTTGGTTACCACCGTTGCCACTCCGTCAAAATGACCCGGACGACTGGCACCGCATAACGGCTGGGAAATCTGTTTGACCGTAATAGAAGTCTGAAATGCGGACGGATACATTTCTGCAGCAGTGGGCGTAAAGACTATATCCACACCGCATTCAGCGGCTATTTTACAGTCTCCATCCATATTACGCGGGTAACAATCAAGGTCTTCATTCTGGCCGAACTGGATCGGGTTAACAAAAATGGAGAGAACAAGAACATCACCTCTCTTGCGACCTTCCTTCAGTAGAGATGCATGACCTTCATGCAGAAACCCCATCGTCGGTACGAATGCTATGCTTTTACCATCCTGTTTCAAAGAACGTGCATAAGACTGCATTTCTACAATTGAACTGATAATTTTCATATTATTGCGAATCCTTTAGTTAAACGAGTGCGCATCGGTCGGGAACTTGCCGCTGCGGACCTCATCAAGATAAGATTGAACAGCCTCTGTAATGACCGGAGCAAGTTCAGCATAGCGTTTAACAAACTTGGGTGAATACTTTTCACAAAGCCCCAGCAGATCATGAATCACAAGCACCTGACCATCACAGTTGACACCGGCACCAATACCGATGGTCGGAATGCTCAGTTTTTCAGTAATTCGGGCGGCAAGTTCTGCAGGGATACCCTCCAATACAACTGAAAAGGCACCCGCCTCCTCAACCGCAATGGCATCAGCCATGATGCGCTCGGCCTGATCTTTCCGCCCCTGGACCTTGAAACCGCCCATGCGATGGACTGACTGGGGCGTCAGACCGATATGCGCCATAACAGGAATATCAATTGAAGATATGGCTCGAATGGTTTCTGCCGCATTCACCCCACCTTCAATCTTTACCGCCGCTGCTCCACCTTCCTGAAGCATTCTGCCACAGTTGCGACGGGCCTCTTCGACGCTGACCTGATAGGACATAAACGGCATATCAGCAACTACCAGGGCCATTGGAGTCGCCCTGACAACAGCTTTGACATGATAGAGCATCTCATCCATTGTTACCGGCAGGGTATTTTCATAGCCGGAAAAAACAACCCCGGCCGAGTCCCCCACCAGAATAATATCAACACCGGCATTATCCACCAAACGTGCAAAAGGATAATCGTATGCTGTAAGCATGGTGATACGGCGTCCATCCTGTTTCATCTGAAGTATTTCCGGTATATTAACTTTTTTTCGCATGGCATGCTCCTGATAAATTTAAGGCCAAACAACAAAAACGCGCTGGAAGGCGCGTTAACAGACAAATACCTGGCAGCCCATGCTGCAGTACCTGTTGGGATATCCCCTTCCGTCCCGGTTCACCTTGGAATCCGTGCAGTATGTGAATGTAAATCCGACCAGCCGTTGATCTACTCCCATCCTGGGTAGCAGTCAACTTATTTCATATATCAAAGATTACTTGACAAAATCCATATAAAAATAATTTTACCTGCAATAACATTACTTTACGCCAGCCAGCTTTTCATCAATAGAGTGGTGAATTTCATCATTCACCTTTTCCGCATCATCAATATTGTAAGCGATAATATTTTTAAGGTGCGTATAAGAATCCAGATCAATTTTTTCGAAATTAAATCCCAGCCCTTCATCTGTAATACGGCTGACTCTGCCACTGAAACCAACTGAAATTTCCGGATCTGAACCATCAAGAATTATCGTTATATCAACCAGCTCACCAATCGGCAGAAGCTCTGATGTGACCAGAAACATGCCGTTCATGCTGAGATTCTCAACTCCACCGTGAAACTTGCGTTCAGCTGTT
>JBGSQR010000113.1:0-3018 GCA_041737975.1 Geobacterales bacterium
TGCCGGTAAAGTTACCCCCGGACAACCTCTGAAAATAAGAGTGACAGGTAGCCAGTCAAATCTGACATCGTGGTATATGCCTTTTAAAAAAGAGGTCAAGACAGGTGTGACTCTCAATGCCTTTCCTGCAATAATGAAAAAAGGAAACTCTGAGGTACAACTTGTTGAAGCCGGGATCTTTTACTTCGGGCAAAAGGCTGATGCAAAAATATTTGCCAATGGAAAACTTCTTGAGAATGTTACACTCAACTTTGGATACAATTCAGTTAATCTTGGCCTGCCCCCTGTTTCCAAACCTACCAAAATTGAGCTTAAAGTAACAGCCGGCGACTTCTCTGTAAAGAATACAGTAACCCTTGATCCGGTAAAAAAATGGAAGATAAGCTTCATTCAGCATTCACACACCGATATTGGATACACAAGATCGCAGACCGAAATTCTTGCCGAACATCTCAGATATATCGACTACGCACTTGACTATTGCGATGCTACGGATAATTATCCCGAAAATGCAAAATTCCGATGGACCTGCGAAGCATCATGGCCTGTTGATGAATATCTTAAATGCCGCCCGCAGAGTCAGATAGACCGTTTACTTAAACGAATAAAAGAGGGACGCATTGAGGTAACAGGAATGTATTTTAATTTCGATGAGATCCCCGATGAAAAGATCCTTGCCACATCTCTTGAGGCAGTTGGAAGGATAAAGGAAAAAGGTATTCCCGTTAAACTTGCAATGCAAAATGATGTAAACGGAATAGGCTGGTGCATGAATGACTATTTCAATGAGATTGGTATCAAATATCTCAACATGGGAACTCATGGTCACCGTGCCCTTATATGTTTCGACAAACCTACAATGTTCTGGTGGGAATCACCTTCGGGACAAAGAATCCTGACATTCCGTGCAGAGCATTATATGACCGGAAACACTGTATTTGAAATGCAGAGCGGCGACCTTAACCGCTTCAAAAACAACCTGATGAACTACCTGGTTAGTCTCGATGCTAAAAAATACCCCTTCGATGAAATGGCTATCCAGCATTCAGGATATCTTACCGACAACTCTCCTCCATCATCAATTGCAAGCGATCTGATCAGGGAGTGGAATGCAACTTTTGTGTGGCCTCAGCTCTCAACCTCAACAGCTGAATCCTTCTTTGCGGAAATGGAGAAATCACATAGCAGCGAATTCCCCGTTATCAGAGGTGCATGGCCTGACTGGTGGACTGACGGTTTCGGGGCCTCGGCGCGCGAAACGGCAGCAAGCCGTATCGCCTCATCGGGACTAATTGCCAATGTTGCAGGACTGGGAATGGCCTCGGCAGCAGGGATAAGGCTTCCTGTTGATATTGATAAAAAGATTGATCTGGCTGACAATGCACTGCTCTTTTATACTGAACATACTGCAGGTTATTCAGAAAGTGTACGCGAACCATATAGTCAGCAAACTATGGAACAACGGGCTCTGAAAGATTCATATGCATGGGAAGCAAACCGCCGTACTGCCTCAATAGGCGAAGAAGCCATGGGTCTGCTGCAGAGTAAATTCACACGCGAGAAAGAGCCATCGCTTCTTGTTTTCAATACACTCAACTGGAAGCGCTCCGGTCTGACAACTGTTTATATTGATCACCAGATTATGCCCCGCGGCAAGACTCCAGGCATATTCGACAGGGAAGGAAACCGAATTCCGGTACAGGCACTATCACATCGTTCCGACGGCACAACCTGGGCACTGTGGCTTAAAGATATTCCTGCATTCGGATATAAAAAATATACTATCAGGCAGATTGATGACAGGCAGCCTGTTTCAACAAAAGCTAAAACAACACTTCTCGAAAACAAGTGGTACAAAATAACTGCCGATCCTGCCAAAGGTACCATCACATCGTGGTTTGACAAGAATCTTAATATTGAACTCATCGATCCGAAGAGTGAATACAAAATGGGTGAATTTATACTTGAGCAACTTGGAAACCGCTCCCAGATGGAGAGCAGGCGACTCGACGATTTTAAGCGCTCGCCATTAGATACAATCTGGTTCGATTCATATTCGGAAGGCGAGATCTGGAATACAATAAAATTCTTCGGGGAATCGGTAACGACCGAAAATCCAAAGGGATATTCCTTTGAGATCAGGCTATACAACACTGAAAAACGTCTCGATCTGGCCTGTTCAATTGTCAAGAAAAGTATCATCTCGCCTGAAAGCTTCTATATTGCTTTCCCGATAAATCTTGCTGATGGCAAACATTTCCTGGAAGTTCCCGGAGGTATAATTGAGGCCGGAAAGGACCAGATAAAGGGATCTTCGAATGACTGGTATACAATGCAGAATTTCACAGCGGTCAGAAACGGAAGTTCTCAGTTTGTTATGGGGTGTGCAGAGATGCCATTGGTTCAGCTGGGTGCAATAAACACCGGACGCTACACGGCAGGGGCTCTTCCGCAAAGCACAAATATCTTTTCATGGCCGATGAATAACTACTGGGTAACAAATTTCAATGCCGAGCAGAGAGGCGGTCATACCTGGTCCTATTACCTTACAACATCTGCTGACAATTCAGCCGGTTTTGCCTCCCGATTCGGATGGGGCTGCCGGGTACCATACCTGACAAGGATCCTTCCGGGGGAAGGTAGCGGCGACAGTAACAGTGAGGGCTCATTCCTTAAGGGGTGGCCTGAAAATGTTATTCTGATCAGCGCGGAACCTGCGGCCGACGGCAAATCATTGGTCATCCATCTGAGGGAGACAAACGGAAAAGAAGCTGAGCTGGCTATAAGCGATGGATTTACCGGAAAAACGCTGGCTGCTACCGAGGTTGATGCGACAGGGAAAAATGTCAATAATCCTTCACCAAAAATTGGTCCTCTGAATTCGAAATTTTACAGAATTACTTTTTAAATATCTGATAATGATAACGTATCATGAGGCTGGCTCAATAAAGATTGCGGAGGTAACAGATGAGGATTTCAGAATCTCGTCTGTTCAGGACGCCGTTGATCTGCTTGGCG
>JBGSQR010000143.1:0-3948 GCA_041737975.1 Geobacterales bacterium
GTGATTCAAGCGGTGGATGGGCAGGATGTGGTTGAGAAGTTTACGGAACATAAGGACGATATATCCATGATCCTGATGGACATGATCATGCCGAAGAAAAACGGCAAAGAAGCATATGATGAAATTATTTTGCTCAAACCGGATGTGAAGGTGCTTTACTCCAGTGGCTATACCGCTGACTTTATTCAGAATCGTGGAGTTTCAGAAGAGGGTATCGAGCTGATTTTGAAACCGGTTCAGCCAATGGAACTATTGAGTAAAATACGAGAGATACTGGACCGTTAGCAAGGATATTTGCCACATAACACTTATTGTTAAAAAGGCCGCTGACAGTTTCAGCAGGCCTTTTTCCGTTAGAGACAAACATCAATATTGTCGTATTCAAACAACTTTTAAAATCTTTAAAGAGCTTGTTTTTTCTGTCTTTCCCTTTTCATTCTTTCTATCTCTGCATCGGCATTTCGACTACCCGGTGCAGTGCACCACGAGCACAGTCATGTCATCCGGCAGATGCCCATCCACATTGGGGAGATTGATCAGCCGCTCCAGCATTTCGAGGGCACTGGTCGCTCCCTTCAACTGCCCGGCCAGCAATCGGTTGTCCAATCCCAGCTCCGGCTGCGCGTCGATCAGGCCATCGCTGTAGAGAACCAGGGTATCGCCAGGTTTCAGGCTGACCTTTCCTTCACGGTAGTTTGTATGGCTAGACACGCCCAACGGCAGACCGCGCGGAGTCAGCCCCTTGACGGCGCCATTGGCACGGCGCACAAAAACAAAACCGTGACCGCAGTCCACAAACGCCAGGGAATGCTGCGCAGCATCAAGTTGAGCATGAAACAACGTCACGAAACTTTCCGAGTTTTCCAGATCCGACAGCAATGCCTTTCCAGCCAGACGCAAAGCCTCGGCAGGCCGGTTGTGGGCTACCGCACGGAGCGAAGCCCTGACCGTAGCCATCAACATAGCCGCAGCCATTCCTTTTCCCATGATATCCCCGAGAGTCAAACTCCAGACGCCACGGCCAACTTGCTGCCAGTCAAAGAAGTCTCCGCCGACCTGTTTGGCTGGCAGACAGCGAGCTGCAACTTGGAATCCGGGGATATCAGGATAACTGCGTGGCAGAAGTTGGGCCTGCACATTAGCTGCACAGGTCAGTTCCACCTGCATCTGATAGCGGCGCAGTTCACTTTCGCGCAGGCTTTCTTCGGCTTTTTTCAATTCAGCCCTTTCTCTGCTTTCCACCATGGCCCTCTGTACGGCCGGGGCCAGGCGGGAGAGCCGGTTTTTGAGAACATAGTCAGTAGCCCCGCTGCGCAGTGATTCTATCGCCGCTTCCTCGCCCAACCGCCCAGATACAAATACAAATGGCAGATCGGACAATTGTTCGCGAACTATTGCCAGGGCACGCATGCCATCAAAATCCGGCAGGGAGAAGTCGGCCAGTATCAGATCAAACCCACCCTGCTCCAGTGCAGCGATAAAATCCTTGCGCGTATCAACGACCTTTACATTACAGGCAACCCCTTCCCGAATCAGGGTCGCTTCCACCAATTCGGCATCTGCCGGGTCATCTTCCAGGTGCAAAATCTGTAAATGCGGCTTCATGTGATCTTCCTCTGAACTGACCTTACCGGAGGCGGCTCATTAATCATGGCCCAGAACACCCCCAGCTCATTTACAGCATTGATGAATTCGCCGAAATCCACCGGCTTGACCACATAGGCGTTGACTCCCAGTTTGTAACTCTCCACCAGATCACGTTCCTCCCGGGAAGAGGTCAGCACTACCACCGGAATAATCCTGAGCCGTTCGTCGGACTTGATCGTCCGCAATACCTCCAGGCCATCCACTTTAGGGAGTTTGAGATCCAGCAGAATCACCATCAGATCGTTGCAGTCACGGTCGGCGTATTTTTCACGACAGTATAGAAAGTCCAGGGCCTCAGCACCGTCATGCACCCAGATAACGTCATTGGCCAGATTGTGTTTTGAAAGTGCCTCAAGGGTCAGTTCGGCATCGTTTGGGTTATCCTCAACCAACAGGATTCTTTTCAGGGTGGTCATTGTCCATCCCTCCTTTGAGCAGGCAGTGAAAACCAGAAAACAGCACCTTTGTCCGGCGCGCTTTCCGCCCAGATTCTGCCGCCGTGTCTGAGTATGATGCGTTGCACATTGGCCAGACCAACACCGGTTCCTTCAAACTCCTGGGGGTCGTGGAGACGCTGGAACAGCCCGAAGAGCTTATCCACGTACTTCATGTCAAATCCGACACCGTTATCACGGACAAAGAAAACCGTCTCATCGGGATGGTCGCTGACAGCACCGATCTCGATCCTGGCCTGCTGTTGCTGACGGGTGAATTTCAGAGCATTAGCAATCAGGTTGGCCATCACCTGACGCAGCATGGCGGCATCACCAACCACCACCGGCAATGGTTCAATCGCCCAGACAATATCCTTCCCCTGCGTCTCTTCCGCAAACTCCGCAATGGTTTCCCGTGCCAGTAACCCAAGATCTACACTGGTCTTCATCATTTCAGCACGTCCCATACGCGAAAAAGTCAGCAGGTCATCGATCAGCACCCCCATTTTGCGGGCCGATTCAGAAATCACCTCTAGATAGTGGAGACTCTTTTCGTCCAGTGAGGACAGGTCCCGGCCGTGGAGAAGTTCAACAAAACCGGTGATGTGGCGCAATGGAGCACGCAGATCATGGGAGACCGAATAGCTGAAGGCCTCCAACTCCTTGTTGGCAGCCTCAACCTGCATCAGATGATGACTTAATTCCGCATTCAGCTCATTGATCTTTTTTTCTGCCCTTCGACGGTTCAGCGCCTCGACAAAGGCCACGGAAAGGGCTTCCACATCGTACTGGTCGCGCAGGGTATAGCCACCCGGCTTGTTGGCCAGGGCAATCATACCGGTGACGCCACCCACGTAGTTCAGCGGAACCCCCAGAAAAGAGATCAGACGGGGGTGCCCCGACGGTTTTTCAACCATATCGGGATGGGAGGCGGGATCATTGATTATCCAGGATTTGTTGTCCCTGAGCCCGACCCGGTTGATTCCGCGTCCCGGCATATTTTTAAGCATTTTAACGGCCTCATCACGGGGCACGCTACATGCATTCCAGCCCGCCTCGCTTAGTGTTGTCGTATCGAAGGTTCCATTCTGGTTCAGTTCGCCGATAAATCCGATCTCGCTGCCGGTCAGGTCTTCAGCCACTTTCAATGAAATGCGGGCCACCTCTTCTTCAGAATTGCAAGCCATGCTTTCCCTGAAAATCCTGATAATTGCCGTCAACAGGGCGGTTTTGCGCTGTATTTCTTCATCTTCCCGGCGACATTCGACCAGTTCTTTTTCAAGCATGGTACAGTAGTTGTTACACTTCGCAGTCATATCTGTTCTCCCGCACAATCCAGTGGTCTTATAAATCCCAAATGGGTTCAGCCGACTCTGCAAGCCTGAGCCCCATATTGTTATTTAATTATAACATTGAATCAGAAAAACACAGCCAATGAGCAGACACATTCTTTCCTGAGTATCCGGTATTTAGCCGCACAAAAAAAACGAGGATTTTCGAACCCGAAAACCCTCGTTTTGCCAGCAGATATACAACAAACCATACAACCGTTTTTCACTGATCAAGCATGGTCATCAAATGGACTTCCTTGTCCTGAATCAGGTTGCCGACAGCATCGAAGCAGCTCTTGTAATGTTCGGTTTCCTTATGCTTTGCAAGACACCCTTCGTTGTCCCAGTTTTCATAAAAAATAAAAACCGCCGGGTTGGCTGTATCCTGATGGAGCATATACTCAATGCATCCCTCTTCACATCTGGTCGGCTCGACCAGCTTGATCAGCGCATCTTTGACATCCTGAATGGATTCCTGCTTTGCAACCAGCTTGGCAACTACTGTCAATACGGGCATAATTGGCTCCCTTAAACTC
>JBGSQR010000604.1:0-1769 GCA_041737975.1 Geobacterales bacterium
TTTTGGTTGCATATGGATATCAGAAGCTGACCGGGAAAGATGGCATGGGAGGCGGTGATATCAAACTGTTGGCCATGATGGGGGCCTTTCTTGGATGGAAGGCAGTGCCGTTCATTATTTTCTTCAGTTCGCTCGTAGGTTCGGTATTGGGTGTGTCTATTATGTTGATACAAAAGAAGGATTCCAAACTGGCCATACCTTTTGGTCCCTACCTGGCCCTGGCAGCGGTATTCTATATTTTCTACGGTCCTCAGTTAATTAAATGGTATTTTGC
Organism: Geobacterales bacterium; assembly: GCA_041737975.1. Taxonomy (GTDB): domain Bacteria; phylum Desulfobacterota; class Desulfuromonadia; order Geobacterales; family Pseudopelobacteraceae; genus JBGSQR01. Next base: position 275 of record JBGSQR010000604.1, read on the forward strand.
ATTGGGTAGTTTTTCAAGGGGGTAGCCGTGCGGACCTTCCGACCAAGTTTAACTGTTTCCATTCTCGCCTTTCTAAGCAGCTTGCTTCTGCTCACCTGGCTGCTTTTCAGTCTTTTTGCCTTCCGAACCGCAGCCAATGACCTCTATGATCAAAAGGCCAGCCACGCCCGGACATTATTGACCGCTTTTATAAATCAGCTCCCTGATATAATTCCGATCTATCCTGACGGATTGATTCAGCCCAGTTATCCGGCTGCTTTTTATGGTCAGACACTTGCGGATGATAATGATTTCATTCGGTTAACTTTGCTGGATAGAAATGGCAAATATATTTATACTTCAGGTCGGGACGGCAGTGATGTTTACTCACCTTTTACTAATCTTCCAGACAAAGGAGAAGGGCGGTTTGTGCTTGCTGACGGAACAGGTATTGGGTTTGTTTCAAATGTTGTACGTAATGATTTATCAGTTGGACGAGCCGGTATAGTAATTTCATTGAAAGCCGAAAAGGCAAGGCTAAAACGTTCGCGTGAAATGTTCATGTCTTATTTTGCCATTGATTTTGTTTTACTGCTTGGTATTGGTGCTTTTATTCTTTCACGTATTTTTGTCAAACCGATCAATCAGCTATTGTCGGCCACAGAAAAAATAACCGGCGGGCACTATGGACACCAGGTCCGTATTTCAGGCAGCTCTGAAATGTCACAACTGGCTGAGTCTTTTAATGCTATGTCTGAAACACTTCAACTAAAGGATCGTCAGGTCACTAATCAACTGTCTGCTCTTGAAAAAGCAAATATTGAGCTGCACCAGGCGCGTGAAGAGACACTGCGTTCAGAAAAAATGGCGTCAGTCGGGCTTCTGGCTGCTGGTATGGCCCACGAAATAGGCACTCCTCTCGCCTCCATAATGGGTTATGCTGAACTTTTGACCGGTGAACAGCCCGAAAATCAACTATACAGCGAATATGCGCAGCGCATAACTCAGGATTGTACCCGGATTGACCGTATTGTTCGAGGTTTACTGGATTATTCCCGACCACGTCCTGCAAATGTTGAACCTGTTGATATTCGCCAACTTGTTCTTGATACAATTGATTTGCTGGCACAGCAAGGAGCATTTAAAAATATTGAAGTAACGCCTTTATTCAACGAACCCCTGAAGCCTGCACAAGTTGATCCTCACCAGCTACAACAAGTTTTAATAAACCTCATGTTGAACAGCAGGGATGCCATGATTGAGGGTGGTAAATTGAATATATGTGCATCAATGGACGATGTCGTCTGTTTGTCAGAGTTTTCTAAAGGGTGCATGCGTATCGATGTTTTGGACAACGGAAGTGGTATCCATCCGGAAAATATTGGCAAATTGTTTGATCCGTTCTTTACAACCAAGCCACCAGGCAAAGGAACCGGCTTAGGGTTGGCAATTGTTTCGCGTATTATTGATGAGTTAGGCGGTAGAATTAAAGTACAGAGTAAGCCGGGGACAGGCA
>JBGSQR010000154.1:0-2211 GCA_041737975.1 Geobacterales bacterium
GTCTGCTTTAACAGAAAGAACATGATTTAGGGTCAGTTCTTGAAATATCATTTTTAAAGACATTTACATCATTAAAGCTAACTTTTCAATACCTGACCGCAAAGTCAAAAAATAAATGACAGTTGTTTAACGAATGATGAAAATGAAAACCAGGTGTCATTCTTGGGGATGTGTTTTAATACAGGATGTTCCGGGGACAGCAAACAAAACTACCAGTCATTTTTTATGCTGTCCGTACTCTTGATATTTGCCTCTTTTCAAGGGCTGGTCCCTTATGGTTTTTTTATTTCTCTGACGGCGTCAATCATCAGTTTTGCTTGTGCGGTGTGCCTGCGTTACTATCGGTCTTGGCAGGTTAAGCGTGATGAAAGTGGTGTTATCGTAAATAACGATTGAAATATAAATTTCTATTGCTAAACTAAATCTCAGAGTGTTTGTAAGATCATCCCTATTAAGGAAGGTGGTGAGATCATGGACAAGAGTCAGATCAAGAGTTTCGTAGCAGGGCTTGGGATTGCCAGCCTGGTAGCTGGTATTTCGATTGCCACACCGACCCACGCTGCCCAAAGTGGTTGAGGTGGTGGAGCGGGCGCCGGGAGCGCCCCCAAAGACAAGGCCGAGGTGACTGAGAATGCACCGGTGGAAGTAGAAAAGAAAGACGTCGAGAAGGCAAAAAAAGCGAAAAAAGCCGTTAAGGAAGATGCTGTCAAGGATCAGAAGGAAGGTGAAAAGCCGCAAGAAGCACCCGGTAAAAGTGGTTGAGGCGGTTCATCCAAGTAGCGCGGTCGCGCTGCACAGCATCCGGAGAGCGGATTGAACATACAGAAGATGTCCGTCATGGTCACGTCATGAATCAGTTATCAGAAATGTTTCCTCTATGCCGCTCTTTGCTTGGCATCAAAGCCTGGCAACGACTGGTGAAAAACCGTGACATTGCGCCGGACAGCTTTCCGGATTTTTTAAATCAGCTGGTCGAGCCCGGAATACCCCCGTTTCTTTCCGGGCTCGCCCAGCTTGAATTGGCACGAAACCGGGCCAGTTCTATTGAAATCACGCCCCCAAATCACTCTGCGTTTAGTCTTAATCCCAGCCTGTCAATCAATACTGTCAAATGGTCAAATCTTGCCCTGCTTTTTGATCGCGCCAAACAGCGTGATCTGAAGAAGGTCATTCCAGGGGACGAGATTGTTCTCACCTGGTGCAAACCCGGAGACGGGTCGCTGCAGACAAGGGTTGCCGAACCGGGTGATCTGCTGGCGATAAAACTGGTGGTGGAAGAAATCGATCCTGAGGCCGCGGCCAGCGAAGCAGGCGTTGCGGTCGGGGTGATAGATGCCGTGCTGCGTGGTGCGGTATGGAAGGGGTTGATCATTTCCCCCCCATCGATGCTCCGACGCGAAGGGGTAATTGCCGATTTGGCTCCCGATGAGGAGTATATTGCTGCCCAGGTCTTTACCCTGCAGTGGCACCTGACCCAGGAGTGCGACCTGCACTGCCGACACTGCTATGATAGAACCAGCCGCCGGCCCTTTCCCTTCAAGCGTGCCCTGACATTGCTGGATGAACTGAGTGTCTTCTGCCGCAGTCGCTTTGTGCGAGGGCAGGTGTCCCTGTCTGGTGGCAATCCCCTGCTGTACCCGCAGTTTAAGGAACTCTACCGAGCGGCCGCCGAGCGGGGTTTTATGATCGCAATCCTGGGCAATGCCAGTGACCGCGCCACAATTGATGAGCTGGTGGCTATACAGATGCCGGTCTATTATCAGGTCAGCCTGGAAGGGCTTGAGCAGCATAACGACGAGATCCGGGGAACAGGGAATTACCGGCGGACGGTGGATTTTCTCAGGACCCTGACGGAGATGGGGGTGCCGAACATGGTCATGCTGACCCTGACCCGGCACAATATGGGGCAGGTGATTCCACTGGCGGAGGCGCTGGATGGTATAACCGGAGGGCTGACGTTTAATCGTCTGGCGCTGTTTGGTGAAGGTGCCAATCTGGAGCTGCCGGCACCGGACACGTACCGTGAGTTTTTGGAAGGCTACGCAGCAGCGTTGGGTAGCCATCCAGTACTGAGGCTCAAGGACAACCTGCTCAACTCGGTCTTCGAGTACGATGACAGCGAATTGTTCGGCGGATGTGCCGGGTATGGATGTGGTGCTGCCTTCAATTTTGTCTCGATTCTCTCAGACGGAGAGGTTCACGCCTGCCGTA
>JBGSQR010000159.1:0-3927 GCA_041737975.1 Geobacterales bacterium
TATGCTGGGCGGCCAGTTTTTGAGTATATCATTCGGTACTCCGGACAGCCCCGATCTTCCCGGGGGTAGTACGGTCAAAAGTGCCGATTCAGTAGGTATAGACGCCATTTTGGATAATATGGCCGTATTGACTAAAGATGCAAAACAGCTGGTGCAGGATTTGAATCGTAATCAGAACGAAGTAATGAGCAAGGTTAATGCTATTCTGGATGAAAACCGCGCTGCAGTAAAAACGTCCCTATCCGGTCTGGCCAGTATCACTACCAAGCTGGACCGTGGCGACGGTTCGTTGGCCATGCTGTTGAACGATAAGTCCCTCTATGAAAATGCAAATGCCCTGAGTGGCAGTTTGCGGGTGGTCACAGCCAGGCTGGAACGTGGTGAAGGAACACTTGGCAAGTTGCTGACGGAAGAGGATCTGTATAAAGAAGGTGTGGCCGCTGTCAAAAGTATTAACAGCGGTATGAAAAATGTTGATGAAATAGCCCAAAGGATCAATAAGGGCGAGGGCACCGTTGGCAAACTGGTTAATGATCCGGCGCTATATAATGAACTGCGCGAAACCATGGTTAATCTGAAGGAAATTACCCGCAAGATCAACGAAGGTCAGGGAACTATCGGTAAATTGGTTAACGAAGACAAGCTCTATCGCGATGCCATTTCCACGCTGAAAAAGACCGAAAAGGCAATGGAAGGGCTGCAGGATGCGGGTCCGATTTCCGTCATTGGCAGTGTAGTTGGTACCCTGTTCTAATAGTAGAAGATTAAAATAGTGACCGTGGAGTGTGATGAATATCTTCATCTGGCGACATAGCAAAAAGTTTTCCAGTTGGTCCATGTTTAACGAACCTCACATCTGCAGAGATAATTATATGCAGGCCGAAGTGGTTGTGCTTGCAGCATCCAGGGAAGAGGCGTTGGAGCTGATTGGTAAAGAGGATCGCTGGAATATGGAAGAACTGAACAGAATAGAGCCGATCGTAATCCCCGTTACCCAATCTGCAGTTGTAACAAGTTTTGTTGAGTATCTATAGTCGCTTCAAGTAATTGAATTAACCCCATAAAGCAGTACTTCTTGACTACCCCATTCCCCATCTGTAAACTCATCTGAGTAATAAATATACTCAGGAGCCATTATGCCTTTAGATATCCAGCTTGCGCCGTTTCGTGCAAAGGTTGTTACCTTTGGTAAGGAAAATCAGGGTGAGTTGCTGTATGCACTTGCGGAAGCCGCCCAGCTTGTCTCCGGAAATGATCGTATCCGCATCTATCTGGAGGATCTGACAGTCGGCGCCCTTTCCTGCGCCCATGCGACCGGTCTCCGCGAGAAGGAGGTTCGGAATGTTACCTATTCGTTAGTCCACTCGGATAGTATTGTTTCCCGGGCATTCATCAGCCAGCAGGCTCTGGAATTCACGCCGTCCGAGATGGTGCTGGATGAAGTGGATAGAAACTTTGCTCTGAGGTTTGGTTATATTTCCAGCTATGTCATGCCGATTGTCAGCTTGGGCAAGTCAATCGGCGTACTTTGCATTGATCAGGAATCTTTAGGCGAGATGCCGGGTGCAAAGGTTCGTACGCAATTAATCGACTTTGCCGGCTTTGTTGCCGACCGTCTCGATCAGGCCCGTATTTACCATCAGCAGGTGCAGTTGGCACGCCGCCTGGAAGAATTCAAGGCGCGCGAAGCTGCCGGAATGATGGCCAAATCGGCAGTACGGCTGATTGATAAATTGTCACTGGCCTCGGTACTGGTGCCGGAACAGAATGACGAGGCTTCCTGGTCGTTGAAAATTCTGGCTAGTTACTCCGATGATGAAAAGTTGAAGGCCCTCTATGATGAGCAGGGTGCCGTAGATCTTAGCCGTGGAAAGTCCTTGATCGCCAAGTATGTTAACGAGCAGGGGGTTATTGACAATGACCGGCTGCTCAATCCGCTTTACATTGCAGATCTTACCAAGCATACCCTGCAGAAACCTGCCTTAACAGATGCTATGGGGCTGAAATCCATGTATGTTGTGCCCCGCTTCACACCGGACAGCAGGCGTATAATCTGCCTTTTAAACTACTTTTCCCAGGAACAGCACAGGTTTACAGATTTTGAAATGGGCCTGCTCCAGACCCATGCCGAGATGGTGGAAAGGGTTATCAGTGAAGTCGGTGGGGAAAACCTGGAAATCCAGGTGCTTTCTGAGATCAGTGATTTGCTTAATGAGCGGAGTGAGAGTCTTCAGCCATTCCTGAATAAGGTGCTTTCCAAAGCCACAGAGCTGATCGGTGCCGATACCGGCAGTATTGCCATGGTGACAGAACGTGCTGGTCAGAAGTGGCTGGTGGTTGAAGATGAAAACGGCACAATTGTAGGCGCCAAGAATAAGGAATGGATCAAGAAGTATATTCCGCCCATGGCGGTTGGCGGCATAGAACTGCGACCGGAGGACCGGAGTCTGACCGGGTATGTGGCCCACACCAAGCAGCCGAAAATAGTTGGCCGGGCAGATCGTGAACAGCAGACAGGCGGGTTTCACCGTTCGGTAAGTGACCTGCTCAAGAGCGAGATTGCAGTCCCGGTTATCTGTGATGACGATGTGATTGCGGTTATCTGTCTAAACTCACTGCACTATGAATATTTCCGTGAAGAACATCGTCGGATTTTGCAGATTATCGGCAGCATAACGGCACGTCACATCTCAGATCTGCAGCGTATAGAGGGCTTGCAGAGTGAGGTTGACCGCCTGGCCAGCGACGTTGCCTACAAGGATCCGCACGTTTCCTCCTATCGTCTGGGTAACATCATCGGCAACAGCCCAAATTCCCAGGCCATAGTCGAGTTCATCAATACGGTTTCGCCTCCCATATTCAACCGGATCACCTTCTGGAGCAAACATATCCTGCAGGAGGCAACGCTGGGGCTGCCATCCATTTTGGTCACCGGCCCGACCGGTTCTGGTAAGGAATTCTTTTTCAACAACCTGTATAACAAGCTGAACAATCTCTACCGGGAAAAGATCAATCCCAACGGTGAGCTGCCGGTCAAAAAGACCAACATAGCATCCTATTCGGGGGAGTTGACCTATTCGGAGCTGTTCGGTCATAAAAAAGGTGCCTTTACAGGTGCTTACAATGATCGTCGAGGTATCCTGGAAGAAACCATGGGTGGTATCGTCTTTCTGGATGAAATCGGCGATGCCGACCCGAAAACCCAGGTGCAGCTGTTGCGCTTTCTGGATAACGGCGGATTTGTAAGGCTTGGTGAAAATAACGAGCGTTACAGTCGCGTCATGCTGGTGGCTGCAACCAACCGCAATCTGCCGGAAGAGATAGCCAACGGGAATTTCCGTGAAGACCTGTTTCACAGGCTATCAGAGCTTTCAATTCGTCTCCCTTCTCTTAACGAAAGGCGCGAGGATATCTCCGACCTTTCGGTACACTTTCTGGGCAAACTTTATCGAACCTATCGCAGTGAAAACGAACCGCCGGATAACCCGCCCATACTTTCGGAAGATGCCAAGCAGGAACTGATCAGGCACAACTACAAAGGTAATATTCGCGAACTGCGCAGTATTTTGCTGCGGGCGCTGTTTTTCCGGACACGCAATATCATCACCGGTGATGCCATCCGAATGGCAATCGCTGGAACAGGGGCAGTAGAAATTCTGTCACACAGGCCGGGATCAAGAGAATTGGATGAAAAGCTGGCAAAGAAAATACTTGGGCAGATAGAAGCTGGCGGGGATTTCTGGAAAGATGTCTATGAACCGTTCTCTAAAAACGATATTTCCAGGGAGACGGTCAGGCTGTTGATTGAAATGACAAAAGGGCTGGCCGGCAAAACACTGCCGGCCGTGGCCCGTTACCTGAAGGCGCTTGATGTTGATGCGAGTGAAGAAGAGGAAAAGCGGAAACTGTTCAAGTTCAAGAACTTTC
>JBGSQR010000201.1:0-3266 GCA_041737975.1 Geobacterales bacterium
GTAATGCCGTTATCATCATAGATGCAGACCAGATTACCCAGCTTCAAATGACCTGCCAAGGCAGCTGCTTCATAGCTGATACCTTCCTGCAGACAGCCGTCACCTGCCAGAGTATAAACTGTATGGTCAATCGGGCTAAAATCACTGGTATTGAATCTTTCACCTGCCATTTTGGAGGCTATTGCCATACCGACAGCATTTGCTATTCCCTGCCCCAGTGGACCGGTGGTAACTTCAACACCGACAGTGTGACCAAATTCCGGGTGACCAGGAGTCTTGCTGCCCCACTGACGAAAGTTTTTCAGCTCTTCCAACGGCAGGTCATATCCAAACAGATGCAGCAAAGAATAAAGCAGCATGGAACCATGGCCGGCAGAGAGAACAAAACGATCGCGGTTTGGCCAGCATGGATCAGCCGGATTGAAGCTCAGGAAATTGCCCCACAGTGCAAAAGCACAGTCAGCAGCTCCCATTGGTAATCCCGGATGACCGGAATTGGCCTGTTCAACTGCATCTACGGAGAGAAAACGAATGGCATCGGCACAAAGCCGGGCCTTTTGGGCTGGAATTTCTACATGTTGCATTGCTGTCCCTTTCAAATACGTCTTATTTAAAATGATTAAATCCATGTTTTTGCAGGATATAGGGGGTTCCATCAGGTCTCAGGACTGTTACTCCGGGCAGACTTGTTACTATACCAACAGGAGAGGCAGGAATGCCAGATTTTTTCATAAGATTAGAAATTTTTTCCCTGTTACCTGCATTTGCAGTAAAAGCAAGCTGATAGTCTTCACCACCGGAAAGCAGCATTTTAAAAGGAAACAGCGGTAGATTATCAGCCATCGTGCTAAAACTGTCGGAAAACGGAAGGGCATCGAGATGAATTATACCACCAACACCTGACAAGTCCGCTATGTGCTCGAAGTCGGACAGAATGCCATCGCTGATATCGATCATGGCTGACACCAGACCGGATTCTGCAAGCATACGACCGGCAGCGGTTTGCGGTGTTGGATCGAGCAACCGGGAGGTGAGGTAGTTGTATTCCACATTTTGGCTTTGAAATCCAGGGTATTTACTTTCCAGTAATTCCAATCCAAAAGCCGCATCACCCAACGTCCCGGTAACCCAGATTTCATCTCCAGACTTGGCTCCGTTGCGTCTCACAACAAACTGCGGTTGTTGTTCTCCCATAATAGTCACAGAAATAACCAGACCGGATTTCGACGAGCAGGTATCGCCACCAATCAGTGAAACCCCATGTTCGGCTGCCATAGAGAGAAAACCATTGGTAAAGGCATCAAGATCTTCAAGTGGATATTCTTTGGGGATAGCAATTGAAAGCAGGGCCCAGCGGGGTATGCCGCCCATGGCGGCAATATCGGAAATACTTACCGCCAGGGATTTACGTCCCAGGCGGTAGGGGTCATGCCATTTACATCGAAAGTGCACATCTTCCAGCAGCATGTCAGTGGAGGTCAGCAACTGCATGCCGGGTAATAACTCAGTAACCGCAGCGTCATCACCGATACCGGTGATGACGCCTTTACCTTTGGAGACTTTCCCTGAGATACGGTCAATCAGACCGAATTCGCCCAGATTTTCAAGCCTCACACCTCTGCACCTTTTCCAGCCTTGGACTTTTTACCGGAAGGGTCAATTGACTTCACTTTGGATTCCGGCGGTCCCGGTGTTGGATATTTTTCCAGAGCAACCTTCAGCACTTCATCAATCATTTTAACCGGAACTATTTTAACCTTTTTCAGGATGTCAGCCGGGACATCCTCCAGATCCTTCTTGTTCTGGAACGGGATAATGACCGTTTTCATCTCGGAACGGACCGCAGCCAGGATTTTCTCCTTTAGCCCGCCGATAGGAAGCACCTTACCGCGCAGGGTAATTTCGCCGGTCATGGCCACATCCTTTTTAACCGGATTACGGGTAATCACAGATACCAGCGCAGTTGTCATGGCAACACCGGCTGAAGGACCATCTTTCGGTATGGCACCGGCAGGCACATGCACATGAATTTCATGTTTCTGGAAAAACTCAGGTTTAATATGAAATTCGGAGGCATGGGCACGAATGTAGGAATGGGCTGCCTGAGCAGACTCCTTCATAACGTCTCCCAACTGACCGGTCAGAGTCAGTCCGGCTTTGCCTTCCATCAGTGTAGCTTCAATGTGCAGGATTTCCCCACCCACCGGTGTCCAGGCAAGCCCGTTCACAACACCGATTTCGTTTTTATCCAGATCCTCTTCCCGCACATATTTGGGCGCACCCAGATAAGTCGGGATATTTTTGCTGGTCACCTTGACGAGCTGCTTATTGCCTTCGGCTACCTTGCGGGCCACTTTGCGGCAAACCTTACCGATTTCCCGCTCCAGATTTCGCAATCCTGCTTCGCGGGTATATTTGGCAATAATTTCCTTGATTGCAGAATCATCAAAAGTAATGTTCTTTGCCTTCAAGCCATTTTCTTTTAACTGACGCGGCTCCAGATAGCGATGGGCTATTTGCAGCTTTTCTTCCTCAGTGTAACCGGCAAGATTAATGACTTCCATACGGTCACGCAGTGCCGAAGGGACCGGATCAATCTGGTTGGCCGTGGCAATAAACATGACATTGGAAAGATTGAACGGCTGGTTGATATAGTGATCCGAGAAAGAATGATTCTGTTCCGGGTCCAATACTTCCAGCAGTGCAGATGATGGATCACCCTTGTAGTCGTAACCAAGTTTGTCGATCTCATCCAGCATGATAACCGGATTGTTAGTGCCGGCCTGTTTCATGGCCTGAATGATGCGACCAGGAAGTGCACCGATATAGGTGCGTCGATGACCGCGGATTTCAGCTTCATCCCTGACGCCGCCCAGTGACATGCGGACAAATTTACGATTCATAGCTCTGGCGATTGACTTACCCAAAGAGGTTTTACCAACACCTGGAGGACCGACAAAGCAGATAATCGGACCTTTCATCTTCTTTTTCAACTTGCGTACGGACAGGAACTCCAGGATACGTTCCTTGATCTTGTCCAGATAAAAGTGGTCGTCGTTGAGAATCTTCTCGGCCCGAATAATATCCAGACTGTCGCGACTGGACTTGCTCCAAGGAATTTCAACCAGCCAGTCCAGGTAGGTCCTGATGATACCGGCCTCACCGGAATCCTGATGCATGTTTTCCAATCGGGAAAGCTGCTTAAATGCTTCTTTCTCTACTGCCTCCGGCATTTTTGCGGCCTCGATCGCCTTTCTGATCTCACC
>JBGSQR010000234.1:0-7570 GCA_041737975.1 Geobacterales bacterium
AGCCGGGTCGCCGAAATATCCAGCAGATATTCGGGGACCCGGCTTTTTTTATGCTGTAAACAGATTGTCAGCCGCAGATACAAATATTTCCATTAATTTGGTTATCGATAATACTAAACCATTCGCGAGAATGGGACGGAAAGCCTACAGGGTCTCAATGAGATAGCCGGGTCGCCGAAATATCCAGCAGATATTCGGGGACCCGGCTTTTTTGTTGCAGTTCAGAACGTAATACCAATTTCAAATCAAAGATGCCACCAAGGCGTACACGCAGTACGTGAGGAGCCTAAGACGAGCCAACGAAGGTGTGGCTTTGATCTGGAATTGAATAAGGATTTTTTGACCCATGTGCCGATTGATCAAGCTGTTAAAATTATCTACCTCATTTCGCCTGACAGCTTTTTTTGTCGCAGCCCTGACCTTAAACGGCTGCGCATCATTTAAAGGTGTTTTGCCTGACTACCTGACTTCTGCGGATGTGGTGGAAGACACTTTTGAACGCAATCAGTTTACCGTTGCAAAGGGTGAAGATGTCATTGGACGGCTGATGTATGTGCGCCTTGAAAAAGGGGATACACTACCGGATATTGCTCGACACTTCAGTCTGGGACTGAACGGAGTCATTTCAACCAATCCAAAAGTCGATGTCTGGGCGCCCGAATCCGGAGAGCGCATCCTGTTGCCTTTGAGCTATATTCTTCCCGATACCCCGAGAAAAGGCATTGTAATCAACCTGGCCGCCATGAGGCTTTTTCAGTTTAAGGGAAATGGCGACACACAGACTGTGCTGACCTACCCGGTCGGAGTCGGTACCGAAGAGCGCCCCTCACCAATGGGGCAGATGCAGATTGATCGCAAGACCTTCCAGCCCACCTGGCATGTGCCTGCTAAGATTGCTGCCGATCGTCGAAAAAAAGGAGATATCCTGCCGGCTAAAGTTCTGCCCGGCCCTCAAAATCCCCTTGGAGAATACGCACTGTATTTAAGCAAACCTACTTATTTGATCCACGGCACAAATAAACCGGCCAGCATCGGTCTCAGGGCAACCAATGGCTGCATCAGGCTCTATCCGGAGGACGTAAAAAAGATCTTCAACAATACACCGGTAAAGACACCTGTAAATATCGTTTACCAGCCCTATCTCCTTGGTCAAAGTAATGGGTCGGTCTTCCTGGAAGTTCATGAATCCAAGGATGATCTGAATAGCGCCGAGTTTGATAAGGTTTATAAGAAACTGAAGAACATTGAAATTAAATCAGGGCGCACGCTTGACTGGAGTAAGGTTAAGACCGTATTGGCCGAAGCTCGCGGGATTCCTGTCCACATATTCGAAACCAGGCCGGGAAGTGCAAAAAATCTTGAGGAACTCGTAGAAATCAGCCACCCAAAGACATTACATGGCAAACCCCACATACCGGAACTGAAAACAGAGGCTTGGACTGTTTTAGCAGCTGACCTTCGTGACAAGCTTGATGCAGTCAGACTTTCCGCCATTATCAACCACCAGGGGCCGCCAATTCCGGCGCGGGTTGTGGAGAAAAACGACAGATACCGTGTTGTCGCCGGCCCTTTCAAAGATGCTGCAGAGGCAAAAGAGGCCATTAAACGTTTAAAAATTGATTTGGAACTTGATGGTGCTTTGATTGAACCCGTCAAGAAATGATAGCTAAAGAAAAGGAGGTGATATTGATGAGGAATCTATTGGTAATTACCATGATGCTCGGTCTTGCTCTTACTGTTGGAGGGTGTGCAACAACAGGAGACCTTGAGAAAGTTCAGATGCAGCAGATGATGACTGGTGCAAAAGCTGACCAGGCAGCACAGGATGCGCAAGCTGCAAAAGCTGCTGCTGATGCGGCCACGTTAAAGGCAGAAGCTGCTGCAGCCAGAGCAGAAAATGCTATTAAGCAGGCTGAGGAAAGAACTAAAATCGCAGATGAAAAAGCGATGATTGCTGATGAAAAAGCAAAGAAGGCAGACAGCATCTTTCAGAAATCTATGAAGAAGTAGGTTGATTTATCTAGAAATACTGTCGATTGCACTTAAGAAAGGGAGTGGCAGGGTTTGATACCTGCCGCTTCCTTCTGCTTCCAACGCCACAATGTTTCTGAAAAATCTTGAAGAGGAAGACCAATGATCAGAAAGTCCTCAAACACTGCCAATAGCGACATGACGTCGGATTTCGGTATCAAACGGTTCAGGTATAGCGGACGTCTGTGTCTGCTATTTGTCTGCACATTGCTGGCCCCCATACTGCTGAGTGGATGCGGCTATTTTGCCAAGGGATATCAAAGCGCTCCCACTTTCAATGAAGCAAATGATTTTTTCAGCCAGGGCAGATACACGGCCTCTCTGAGCAAATATCAGCAGATCATTGAAAAGGCCCCTGAGACCGGAGACAGGGCTCTTTTTGAGATGGGAATCATTTATGCTTACCCCGGCAATCAACAGAAGGATTATCAGAAAGCTCTGGATTGTTTTCAAAGACTGATCAGAGATTATCCCTTAAGCAGCTACAGCAAGGATAGCAAGTTAATGGTGTTCAACATCAACAATGTAATTCTTAAAGACAAGACGATTGATGCGCAGCAGAAGCATATTGATATTCTGCAGCAGGAAGCTAAAAACCGTGGGAATGAGCTAAACGTCCTGCAAAAAAAAGTTGCGCTGTTTGAACAGGAGGTCAAAAATAAAGACATTGAGTACAACAAACTCAAACTTGATCTTTTTATCATCCAGAAGGGAAAGGCTGACAAGATTCTGATTCAGAAAAAGGAACGCCAATTGTCCTTACTCTCAAAAGGAAAGGTGCTCAAAACCTACAAAATTGCCCTTGGTGGAGACCCGAATGGCCCAAAGGAGCGGCAGGGCGACAACAAAACCCCGGAAGGTACCTACACTATTGATTCAAGAAACAAGAACAGCCGTTTTCACCTGGCGCTGCATATTTCCTATCCAAACGAAAAAGACAAGAAACGGGCTAAACAACTGGGCGTTTCCCCTGGCGGCGATATCATGATCCACGGCATTAAAAATGAAATGTCCTGGGTTGGTGACCGACACACGGAGATTGACTGGACACAGGGATGTATTGCAGTAACAGACGAAGAAATTGAAGAGATCAACAGGCTGGTTCCAAATGGTACCGTTGTTGAAATAAGGCCATAAAGCAAATTAAAAAAACAGCAGTTCAAAATTCATCAGGATAGTTTTCTGCTCTCCTCCACATCCCCAAAATCGTATTGACGACAACTCAATTCTGGCTATACTCAACCATCGTTTAAAAAGCCAAATCCTCTTCATCGGAGAACACCATGACGACGACCCTTGAGTTTCAATCCGGAATTTTGAATGACTATCCCGACGTATTCACACCGGAAGCCCTTCGCGCCCTTAAAGTACTGGCTCCTCTCAACCAGCGCCGCTGCGAGCGAATGGCTGCCCGTACTGCACTGCGGAAGTACCGGCATGAAAACGGAGTGCGGATCGACTTTCTCGATCCCGCCTCGCTGATTCCCGGCACCCAGATCAAGGTATCTGATGCGCGCTCGGGCAACTTCGACGGCGCAGTGATTCCGCCAGATCTTCAGCGCCAGTGGATCCAGGGCACCGGACCGGCCACCAAGCCCCGCTCCGATGTTCGTTCAGGCATTCGCAACGTGGCCTACGCGCTACTATCCGGCGCCGACGGCTGGATGTTCGATGGAGAGGATGCTCTGGGTCAGGTGGATATGATGTCACTGGATAACCAGCGCAACCTGAAACTCGCCATTGCCCGGGATCCCATGTTTCTGGAGGTGGCCGAAGAAGTCGCCGCTGAAATGAATAAATGGGCCCAGGGATTCTTCGGCAAACCGATTATTGAGGACTGGCGTAAGCAGCTGGACTTCACCACACTGATCTTCCGCTGCCGGGGGCTACACCTGGATGACCGGCATATCCGGCTGAATGGACAAGGTTTCTCTGCCTCCATCACCGATCTGGTGTTGTTCGTGGTCAACAACTACAAACAGCTCCAGGCAGCAGGCCGCAGCATCGTCCTCTACCTGCCCAAGACCCAGACCGCCGAGGACGCCGCCTGCTGGAACTCTTTTATACTGGCCCTGGAAGACCACCTGTCCCTGCCGGTAGGAACTATTAAGTGCTACGTTCTGGTCGAGCAAATCGAGCAGTGCTACCAGCTGATGGAAATCCGTGCCGCCCTGTCTCCTCACTTCGTGGGCTTCAACACCGGCCGCTGGGATTACATCAACAGTGTATCGGACGCCATGGCCTGGGACAAGACCTTCGTGAATCCCAACATCCAGGCCATCACCATGCCCTATGGCTATATGCGGGTCTACGAAGACCGCGTGCTACGAGCCATGAACACTCCGGATCGCAACGGCCGCTTTGCACTTTGGCAAGGGGGCATGGAGCCAAATATCCCCGTAGGTTCCGAGGCCGGTGTATCTGCCAGCATGGCAAAGGCCGTGGCAGGCGCCGAGCGCGAACAGCGTGAAGGTGCCTCTGGCAAGTGGGTTGCGCACTGGAAGATGGTCAACATCGTCCGTCCGGTGTGGGAGAAGGTAGGGCAGGCCAACCAGCTGGGCCGTTCCTTCCCGCCGCTAACCTACACGCCGGAAGATGCAGCCGGCCTGACCATGTTGGAGCCAGCTCCACGCACTATCGCCGGTGCCCGTGACCTGCTCTCTGTAGCCCTCCAGTACGGCAACGCCTTCCTGCGCGGCTTCCAGGCAGCGGCCCTCAAGCCGGCAGACTTCTTCGGAAACGACGACGTGCTCTACCTGATGGAAGATATGGCCACGGGTGAGATCCGCCTCTCCATCCTGTGGGAATGGATCCACAAAGGCGCCACCCTCACCGAAGCCGACGCCGGTACCGGCTGCGCCGCCGGGACACCCTTCACACTGGAGCTCTTCGCGCAACTGCTGGAAGAGGAATACGCCAAACTGCTTAAAGCCGGCAACAAGGATGTTCACGACGACTCCAAGGCCACGACCCTGCCCATCGCCCGCGCCATCGCCCAGACCTATGTCCAGAGCACAATCAAGGCCCCCTGGTACGTGGACCTGCTGAATATCAACCTGGGTCTGGATGATCTTGCCGTTGCCGAAAACCGCATCTCAAGATTCCTGGAAGCTTTCAAGAAAGACGGCACCCGGATCACTGAGAACCTGGATTTTTGACCAAACTGAATAAATGAGCGCTTCACCACATAAGAAGACCACGAGGGAGAAAGATAACTCCTCTTTGTGGTCTTTTTGTTTTTTCTTCAAATTCATTTTGTAAACGTAAAAAAGCCGCAAATACTAATATTTGCGGCTAATACTTTACATTTCCTTCTTATCGGAAATTAGAACGGAATATCATCATCCTGGAATGGAGGCTCATCATAACTGCCGCCACCGGAAGAAGAGCCACCACCGGAATCTCCGCCTTTACGCTCACCTTTTGGTGAAAGCATCTGCATCTTATCGCCGACTATTTCTGTAGTGTAGCGTTCGTTACCCGTATTGTCCTGCCACTTGCGTGTCTGGATACGCCCCTCGATGTAAACCGTCTTTCCTTTGGAAAGATACTCACCGGCGATTTCAGCCAGCTTGCCCCAAAGGGTTACGCGGTGCCACTCGGTGCGTTCTTCCCACTCGCCGCTCTTGTTCTTGAATTTCTCGCTAGTTGCCAGGTTAAAGCTGGCCACTGCCTGACCGGAGGCGGTGTAGCGCACTTCCGGATCCTTGCCCAGATTCCCTATCAGCATTGCTTTATTGAGACTTGCCATATTCCGAGCTCCTTTTCCATTTTTCTGTTGTCGATTTTATGTCAACAATCTTAAAGTTGTATTGAGGTGCTGCACAGAATACATTATCTTGCCACTCCAGCCAAGTTCTTTGAATGAAAAAATTTTGTTCTTCAAAAACAATGATATTTGCTATTGTGTCTCGATATTCCCGAGACCTCGCAACCTTCAGGAAAAAATATGACCACCGGTAACTCCGAAAAACTGCATCCATCCTTCAAGTGGTTCAATGCTACCCAGTTCATGGGTGCCATGAATGATAATATTCTCAAGCTGCTGATCATCTACAGCCTGATCAACAGCCAGGGTACCGAAAAGGCCGGGGCTATAACCGCTGCCGTCGGGGCCGCCTTTGTGCTGCCGTTTCTGATCTTTTCCGCACCTGCCGGCTGCCTGGCCGACCGTTTTCATAAGTCACGGGTGATTGTTGCTGTAAAAGCAATGGAAGTTGTTGTCACCGCCCTGGCTGTTGCAGCCTTTGCATGCGGCTGGAACAACAGCCTTTATGCAATTATTTTTCTGATGGCGGCCCACAGCGCCTTTTTTGCCCCGGCCAAATACGGGGTCATCCCGGAATTATCAGGCCCTGGCCAGCTATCTCGGACAAACGGACTGGTGGAATCTTTCACTTTTCTGGCGATCATCTTCGGTACTACACTTGCCTCCATATTGCCACAATTGACCTCCGGCCGTTACTGGCTGGCCGCCACCGCCTGTTTGATTGTCGCTGTTGCCGGTCTCTGGTCAGCCTGGAAGATGCCCCTAACCGAACAGTCCGATGCGGGACGTAAAATTTCTTTCTTTCCGGCGGAACTGTTCCGCACCATGAAGCACATCCGCAAAGATCGCCAACTGATGCTGGCCATCATCGGCCTGGCTTATTTCTGGTTTATGGGAGCCTTTGCCCAGTTGAACCTGATCAGCTATGGCATCCAACGCCTTAACCTAACCCAGGAGCAGAGCGGCTACCTATTTCTGGCTGCTGCTTTCGGTATCGGTATCGGCTCTTTAATTGCGGCACGCATATCCGGGCATACGGTTGAACTGGGTCTGGTTCCAGTCGGTGCTTTTGGACTGGTCATTGCCCATTTTTTGCTTCTGGGCGCTCCGGTCAGTATTGCCGCAACAATTACAGTTATCATGCTGTTCGGCATCAGTGCCGGTTTTTTCAGCCTGCCCTTCCAGACATTTATCCAGTTCGGAGCCGAACCGGCCATGCGCGGTGAAGTTCTGGCGGCTTCCAGCTTTATCAACTGGATCGGCATACTGCTTGCCTCGGCAGCCACCTATCTGGTCAGCGTTGTTTTCAAGCTTTCAGCTGCGGAAGGTTTCGCTGTTGTCGGTGGCCTGACACTTGTCCTGACATTGTTTGCACTCTGGCTAATGGCGGATTTCAGGGAGCAAGCCATCAACCTAGTTTTCAGGAGTAACAGAAAATGAATCTTGCGCTGCGCCTTTTGCTAATTTTACTTGTCTTCCCGGCCAATCTGCTGGCCGCTTCATTCCATTGGGTTGACTACGATGGATTTCATTCCGTAGACCAGGTGACTAAAGTTCCTCTGGCAACCAGACTTGAACTGCCGATGGCTAAAAACCAGACTTCCTTCCCTTTTACCGAAGAGGAAGACAGCGATGGAGCCATGTATGCCTGGTTTGTACTTAACCAGTCAGGGCTAAAGGCGATTTATATCAAGGCGGCAGATATCCCCACAAGCTCATTTTACAGTAAGGTCGAGCAACCCAAAACAGGCGATATCGCCTGGTGGAAAG
>JBGSQR010000614.1:0-15657 GCA_041737975.1 Geobacterales bacterium
GGCGGTTAACTGCTTTTTCTAGGATTATTATAGCAGCTCCAGTAACGCCGCCCTGAGTGCGGCCGGCTCCTTGTAACCGTCCAGCGTTCCGGCCACAGTTCCATCGGCGTGGAACAGGATTGTCAGCGGGTAGCTGTTCTGGCCATAGCGCTGCTTGTATTCGGTCTGTTTGTCGGAATTGACCTTTACCCAGGTGAAACGGTCAGCCAGTGCCCTGATCCTCGGATCCGGAATAGACTCGGTGAACAATTTCTTGCAGAATCCGCACCACTCGGCGTGCAGCACCAGCACTGTCGGTTTACCCTCCTTCTTTGCCAAAGCAAGGCCCGCGTCATGATCCTCCTGCCAGACAATTGCATTTTTGGGGAGATCAGCCGCCTTGGTCAGTGAAACAAGCTCCAGATCAACAACAAAACTCTTGCCAGCCAGAGGATGATTCAGGTCAACGGTAAAGTTTTTATGGTCTGACCCTGTAATTCTGCCAACAGTATCCTTGATCTGAAATGGTGCGCCGATTACAGGATGAAGTCTGGTTGTAATCTTGTCGTCGCTGACTTTAACGACTGTTTTCCCGATCGTGTCATCAAACTCAGCGCCGTCAACAACCTGAAATTCAGCCTTTACTTCCCGTTCCATAACACTTGTAACCTTGGCGGGAAAATAGGGCACCAGTTGCACCTCCTTGCCGACAGTCGGAATCACTCCGGTCATTTTTACAAACTCTTCGGCAGAAAAGCTGACCGTACGGGGGAAGGTACGGGAAACCGCAAACTGGTGAATCTTTTCGGGTACCGGATTGCCGAATGCCTGCTCTGCGGTAACCGTAATGCGTTTTTTTGTGCCGCTCTTCATGCCGGTTAACGCTTCTCCCACAACCGGCAGCAGCGCCTTGCCGCCTACTGTTACAGCCTCGGCTTCATAGCGCTGTGGTATCTGAAACCAGGCAGTTTTTTTTATGACAGCATTTTCAGCAATATCTTTTTCCGTTGTCAGAAAAACCTCGCCATCGGTTGTTGTGGCGGTATATTTGACATAGGCCAGATCGCCTTCAGCCACAAGTGGGGCATTGAGGTCAATCGATGCCACTTTGTCAACGCTATTTGTCGCAGCGGCAAGGGCCTTGTCCAGTTGCATCTTCATTGCTTCCATTTTCGACGCGTCGGTTGCTGTCTGTGCAACAGGCAGTTCAACTGGCGCCGGTTTCGGTGGCAGCACGGAATTTACCGTGACTGAGCAATCCAGGGTTTCACCGCCGAAGGGGTCGCTGAAATCAATCGTAGCCAGTTTGTTATCCACCTTGATGATCCTGCCGACGAGCGGTCCGTTACGCACAACAGTACCCTCTTTGGCCACAATCGGCACCTCGTAATGGTCACCGGCGTCAACAATCGTGCCGGTGCCGAAAAACAGCGGCAGTTTTTCTCCGACAGCTGCTTTGAAGCGGATTATAACCTCGCCATTTTCTATAGATTCAATCGTACCTGGAAAGGCCGGGTCGATATTGAACGGTTCACCAGCTTTAGCCGTTCGTCCGGTTTTATTGCTGAATGTATCAACAGACAGGCGCATTTCTTTCGGGCGATTGCGAAGCAAAGACATGGTCAGCAGGTCTTCAGCCGGTTTCGGGTCCGGATTGCGCTGCCCGGTAAGCTTGAAGCCGGCGGTTTCACCGGATCGCAGGCCGATAACTCTGCTGCGCAACTGCTGCAATACCTCCTCCTCCATAGGCCGTTTCTTGCCGATTACGGGTGCTTGACCTGTGCCGGCTTCCAGCGTGACAGGTTCACTGGTCGGGCGTGCCAGATAAAGCGGCGAAAGCTTAGCTTCGCCGGCCAAATCTGTAGCTTTGGCTGTGCTGACAGCAACGGCCTTGTCAGGCGTCAGGCAGGTAAATGAGACAGATGCGCTGCTGCCAGGCTGTACAACTGTTGGCGATGCTGCGCAACCGGCCAGTCCCAAAAACAGAGAGGCAACCGGTAGCAAAGCCAGGCGGCTCAGGGGGCGTTTATCAATAGTCATGACTGCGGAACTCCTTTTTTATAAAATTTCATACCTGACTGCTATAGCACACCAATATTACAAACAGACAACAGTTGTCTTACTTTTGGATAAACTTTCAATGCAACAGTCTTTGCACTCAAATACAAAAAAATCGAGGACCCGGCAGGGTCCTCGATCAGAGGCAAAGCTATGAAGCCGTCAGATTGTTACTGTGCTGCGCCAACATAAACAGGATAGCCTTTGTCGGATGGTTTCATGTAGACCATTTCCGACTTGGCTGCCCAGTAAGCGGCCTTTTCAGCCCCGATTGTTGCTGCAGAAAGGTTGTTCTTGTCTGCGGCATAGGCAATCAGGTTATTGTACTGTACTTTTACAGGTGATGTTGCGCCGTAGTTGGTGGTGTTGATGTAGAGCCACTGGGTTGCCCAGAAGTCATTCAGGCCATTGACAACATTTACACGTGTCGGTGCAAAGCCGTTGTACTTGAGCGGGCCGGTAACATTAGGGTATGTATCGGCATCAGCTTGCTTGGCAAGCTGGTCGGCATCGGCATAACCGATGGCGCCGGCAAGCTGGTTGATGCACTTCATCTCATCGGAACTGCCGTCATTAAAGTAGACATTTGGGCCGCCGACAGCTTCGCTCTGGACAAGTGGTGCGCCCCATTTTGCATTCATGACTGCCAGGTCCATAGTGGCATGTGTGCCGGAACCGGCGTGACGCAGACAGGCCACGATTTCACCATCACCTGCTGTGGTGCTGTAGTCGGAACCGAAGTCACTCCAGTACCAGGAGCTGCCGCTGAAAATATTGACAGCCTGCATGCGGGTAATGCTGTCGATGGTGGCGCCTTGGTACTGGATACTCTTGTTGGCGAAAAAGCCGAAAGGAACAACGATAGACTGTGTGGCGGTTACATTGGCAGGAACGGTGATGCCGGAGAAGATGCGGTCGGTTTGTGCACCGCCGTTAGGTCCCTTAAGTGCGCCATGGCTTTCCTGCGTGAATGATTCGCCAGCAACATCTGAAGCGCCGATGTGTACGGTCTGGCAGCTGGTAGCCAGATTTGTGGCGGAGGTAATCATCTTGCGGCTGAAGTCATCTGGGCAACCATCAGGATTTGCTACACAGGTTGAGGAGTCGCCTACGCAGCTGCCTTTAACGGCGCGGATGCCGTCATAAGAAGCCTTGGAGGAGTAACGCAGGTTGATGCCGCTGGCGCAATTGCCGGTGCCGACAGGTGCTGAAGCAATACCGTGTTTTTTGTCAGCGGATACAGCTTGTGTAATGTTGGCTTCTGTACAACCCTGGCTGACCAGGTAAGGCTTGGCAACTGCCGTCCAGAACGTGAACTGGGCGGATGCGCCGTAAATGTTGATGTCGGTGGCTGCCTGTGCGGAACCGGCAATTGCCATCAGGGCTGCGGTTGCTGCAAGAATTGAAAATTTGGCTTTCATTGGTGATTCTCCTTTGGTTTAGTGATTTTATTTGGTTTGATTTTAAAAAGTTTAATAAAGCTGGGCGTCATTGGTCGCCCAGCATAGGATACGGATTAAGCTTTGTTCCCGCGGCGACGCAGGCCCAACAGACCAAGCAGGCCGGAACCGAGCAGGTAAGCGGCAGCAGGGATTGGAGTCTGAGCAGCGTTGATGGTGGAAGAACCATCAGCATTGGTGGACATAGTGGCAACTTTTACACCGGTAGAAGCAGCAGCTGTGTTGGCAAAATAGTAGATGTTCTGGGTAACACTGTTACCGTTGGCCAGAGCAGCCAGACTCATTTCACCAGCACCTTGCTGGTTTATGAAAGCTCCGAAAGTGCCGATGGATGCACCACCTTTGTTCATAATGTCATAGTAAGATTTTGTAGCGCCAGCTACGCCAATGTTAGTCTGATTGGCTGCGCCAATGTTGTTGTAGTAACCAAGGACAGAGGAGTTATTCCCGTTAAAAGCGCTGTTTTGACGAGCACCAATTGTCAGTGCGGTTTCGCCACCGGAAAGCCAGCCTTTATTACCAGTTGCAGACTGTTTTGCAAAATAGGCAACATACAGGTTGTCCCAACTTGCGGCTGCGCCAAACTGGCTGAGGCTGAAAGCGGCTGCGCCGCCGCCAACAACTTTGTTGATGTCAGAGGAAAGGCTCATTGTAGCAGGATTATAAACCAGGTCTGTTGCTACTTCTACTGTACCGGCTCTGTCATAGACAACGCGGGTCAGTATCAGGTCTGTGCTTGCAACTGTGCTTCCACCGAAGTAAGCCATTGCGTTACCGGCTGTCAGTGTCATCATTGCGCCAGCGAGGAGCATAATCATTTTCTTTTTCATCTTGTACATCTCCTTTTCTTCACGTTTTTTGGGTTTAACTGCTTTTTTGTACTTCTGTTTCGATACTGCATCGGTTTCGGTATCTCTGCCTGATCTGCTATGCTCCAGTGAACCGGCTACTCCCCGTATTCGGGGTGGTTTCATCTGAAGGGCGGTTGCCTGAACTGCACGGCAACCGTTATGTCCAATCATGTAAACGCCGCTGTTGGCGGAGTTGAAAGGCCTGTCACTTTCGGGCACAAAAAAAGCCCACTTCAGTGCATACCATTGAGGTCGGCCGGTTATTCCGGTCCGCCAGGCGGTTACATGAAAGTGGGCTTTTCGGGGCCTTGAAAGGTCGGCAAAAGTTCCCAGATATTTAATTTTCAATGGCTTCGCATAAAGTCCGTCTGCTACGTTACGCTCAACCTTCAACACTGAGTCGTACTATCCGTACGTCTCATTCTTCTTGTTTCGCAAGCCTTGCATCCAAAGCTTTCTGCTGTGCCATCAGATACTGAACTTCAGTTTCCCCCCTCCGAGGGAGAGGGGAATTTTGTCCTCCACGGGAAAGGAGGAAGGCGGGGGCCCGTAATAAATTGCAAGTTAAAGCTTATTCTCTTCACCACTTCACCGCATCACCGCATCACCGCATCAACGCATAAACCGAATCACTCCGCTTGCGGCGACGTCCTCAGCAATTCCTCGAATTTCTCAATCCTGCCGATACCGCCCTGTGAAAAATTGATCTTCACCTGGCCGGTAAATTCCCTGTCGCGCATCTCTTCCAGAATCTTGACCAGGTAGGTAAATTTATCACCCTGTCTGGAGTTCCCGGTGTCTGCCGATACGCAACGTCTGGTTATATGTTTTTTAGCGATTTTTTCGCTCATGGTTATTCTCTTTATGCGCCGGGTATGGATTCTATCCGGCGAACTCCGCCTTTGTTGAACTTGATGTTCAGCTGCCCGGTAAATTCCTTTGTATGCATATCTTCCAGAACTGTCAGCAGATAAAACAACTTTTCATTTTCCGGAGTAACCATTCTGCCCGACTGACAGATACAGACTTTATTGGTTTTGTCGAGAGTCCTATTCATGGTTTGATCCTTTTGCGGTGAATATGGATTCGACTTATAGCAGACAATTGTTACGATCAAAGGTCAGTTTTAAAAAATCTTTGTGAACTAATCAAACTGACTTAAAAAAACAATCTTTAATTAGAAAAGAGCCGTTGCTTTTTGATGTTTGGAGTTATAGCAGACAATTGTTGCAGTCGTGTTGCAGTTAGAAAAATGTTTTGAAAAGATTTTTTATTTAAAAAAATAAATTTGATGTTCATGAAAAAGTTATCAAACGGCAACAAGGTTGTAACAATCTTGTGCTAGCTTGTGTCGCTTGCATAATCCGGAGTAGCTGTATGTGGTTGTTAATTAACAATACGAAATTAAACATAAAAAGTATAAAAATGTGTCATTTTATGTCTTAAGTAATGATGAATAACTATAACTTGCTGCTATAAAGATCTGCTTGATTATTTTCGGATTTGAATTTCAGAGTAACTGCTGAAAAATGTGCGGCGGGTATGCGGTGTAACTCAATTATATTTACTTATATGATTGTAATGCTGATCGCTCCAGCCTGATGTTTTAATAATAGGTGATTTAGATTGCGGGGGAATAATTGATGGGAATGCCGGATTTTATGACTATGTTTACGCGGAGGGTTTTCCCGGCTTTTTGCGGCTGTCTGTTGCTGGTTCAGCCGGTTATGGCTGAAGAACAGGATGTGGTTTATGACGTAGATCCCCCGGTTGCCGGTCAGGCCCAGCCAAATACACCCGTGGAAACAGCCCCGGCTCGTGAGGTTACTTTCACAATCAAGAAATTTGTGATTGAAGGTGGCGCCCTGTTTGATCCGGAGGAATTGCAACGTCAGGTCCGGGGCTTTATCGGTCGCAGTAAGACGTCTGCTGATGTCGAGGGTGCGCGCGATGCCCTGGAACGATACTTCAGGGATCGCGGCTATCCGACTGTAATAGTCAATATTCCTGAACAGACTGTACAGAGCAGGATAATCCGCCTTGAAATTATAGAAAACCGCATCGGAACAGTGACTATTACCGGAAACAGCTGGTTTTCTACCGAAAAGATAAAGCGCGACCTGCCTTCCCTGGCGCCGAATATGGTGATCAAGGTTGATCGTGTACAGAATGAGGTCAACAGTATTAACAAACATCCGGATTTTAAAGTCTTCCCGGATATTCAGCCGGGAAAATCACCGGAAACCGTAGATGTCTTCCTGAAGGTAAAAGAAAACAGACCAATTCACGGCAGTCTTGAATTGAATAACAAGTCTGCCAATGACACCACAGATCTGAGGGTAAACGCAGCGCTTCGTTACGACAACCTCTGGCAGCGTGAACACTCCATTTCCGCTCAGTATCAGATGTCGCCGCAAAAAATGGATGAAGTGCAGGTTTTTTCTGGCTCTTATACATTAAAAGCGCCCTGGAGTGCGAATGACCGCCTGACTCTGTATGGTGTCACTTCCAACACAAAGAGTGTTTCTGCAGGCGGTTTCGGCAATCTGGGTAAGGGGATGATCATTGGTGTCAGGGCCGTACTTCCGCTCAAGCCGTTAGATAGTTACAATCATGCGGTTGTGCTTGGATTTGATTACAAAGATTTTGAACAGACAGTGGAAGCGGAAGGGGTTGTTTTTATGACACCTATAAGCTATCTACCCTTTTCGGTTTTGTACAACGGGTCCTTGCCCGATGCTTCCGGCTTCACCTCGATCAGCATGGGGATCAACGTTGCCTTTCGCGGTGCGGTAACCAATTCGCAACAGTTTGAGGATAAACGCCACGAGGCCAAGGGAAACTATATAACGATGACCATGGGAGTAGAGCGCAATCAGAAACTTCCCTACGGATTATCACTGATGGCCAAGCTTGATGGACAGGTGGCTGACCAGCCTTTGATCAGCAATGAACAGTATTCCGGTGGCGGCATGGATAGCGTGCGGGGGTACAAGGAAAGCGAAGCGTCCGGTGATAATGCATTGCATGCAGCTCTGGAACTTTCAACCCGGGAACTGTTCAATGAGTCCAGCGAAGGTAAATTCAGGCTGTCGCCTTATGTTTTTTACGAAATGGCGCAATTATGGAAAAAAGAACCGTTGTCAACCGAGAGCGCATTTACCTCTTTACAATCTACCGGCATTGGCATGCGCGGATACCTGTTGAAAGATGTGGATTTTCAGTGTGACCTGGCTTTTGCCCTGCGTGATTCGGGCAAAGTGGAAAAAGGTGATCCTATGGTGCATTTCAAGGTGCGTTACCAGTTCTGATTTTATTAAGTCATTTCGGATTTATGGCGCATTCAAACCGGTTGTTGCAGCAGATAACAAAATGGGGAAGATGATCATGTCGAAAACAAATAAACAATCAACGAGATTTTCCTTTCACAAGAGCTGCGCACTCAGCCTGATCTCACTGACAGTCATGTCTCCATCTCTGAGTGCTGCAGCTACGATTCCCGGTTTATATGGAAAAGTAGTTCTCCCATCAGTCGGCGTAAAGGATGTTCCTGTTCAGCTATCCGGTACAACGCCCATAGGGGCAATCATCGATAACAGCAACAGCAGCAGCGGCAATCTTGTGATCAACCAGAACCAGTCCAGGGCAATCATCGACTGGGAAAAATTCAATGTAGGCGCCCAGGCGGCGGTCATCTTCAATCAGAAATCAAACGGAGTTGCCCAGAGCAGCTGGGCCGTTCTCAACCGTATCCACGATATTAATCCGAGCCAGATTTACGGCAGTATCAAGGCTGACGGCAAAGTTTACATGATCAACCAGAACGGCATCCTCTTCGGGCAGGGTTCAAGAATGGATACCAATTCTTTGCTCGCTTCAACCATGAACATGCGCAACAGCGATTTTCAGAACAATATCCTGCACCTGACAGCTGAAAACTATCAGTCCTTACTCACATTCAACGGACAGGCTACTGTTGCCAACCATGGCACAATAGTCGCCGGTTCGGGTGGGTCAGTCATTCTGGCCGGTGCCGATGTGGAAAACAGCGGTACCATTGATGCACCGGGCGGCGCAGTCAGGTTGATCGCTGCCGGGCCGCTCGCCAGCCGCCCCGCCGATTCCGTTGCATACGATATCCGGATCAACGACGACTTGTCCGTCAACTACAATACATATCTGCCGGGTGGAACAGCCACCAACTTCAGTACCGGGCGGTTGACTTCCGATGCGGGGCAGGTCGGCATGTACGGTCGTCTGGTTAATCACGATGGTTTGATCCGCTCCATAACCACCATCAAGAAAAACGGCGTGATAGAACTCAGGGCCAGTGAACGGGTTACCACCGGCAAAGACAGTGTTATTGAAAGCACTATTTCCGATTCTACTGAAACGGTACACCCGTCTTACGTTCAATCAACCAACCGGTGGGATACGGGCGGTTTCGGCGGGCGGGTCACCATTGGAGGGTGGAGCGGGCAGTACCTGCAGGAAGCTGGTTCAGCCATTGAAATCCAGAAACCCATGCCTCTTAAAAATATTGTCCACCAGGGGGTCATCAACGCACCGGCCGGTACTGTCAACCTGAATGCTTCTGAGCGGGTGTTTCTGGAATCCGGCAGCCGCATTGATGTCAGTGGAGTCTGGCAGGACAAGGCTGCCAGCGCAAACCTGATTTCGGTCCAACTGAACAGCGTGGAGTTGAAGGATGATTACGGTCAAAAAGATGGAAACCTGAAAGGTGCAACTGTTCTGGTTGACCGTTTGTACGGTTCCGCCATCGGTGATATCAGCGGGGCCCTGACCAGCCAGGAGATTAGCGCCAAAGATGCCGCCACCAGGGGCGGACTGATCAACACATTTCTGAACAGCGCTAATCCGACCGGAGAGGTTGTGGTTAAAAAGGATGCCGTGCTGGCCTTTGCCGGTGGCGGGACCAGATACGCCGCAGGAAGTGTACAGGCTACCAAGCTGGTTTCCGGCTCAAAGCTCTATGATATTGCCACGGCGCCTCAGTGGCTTACTTACGACCGGATTGCCGGAGAGCAGAAAATAACCTACAGCAAATACGGCGTGACTAAAAAGTACAGCGGACTTTATCTGGGCGGGGCAAATGCAATCAGTGATTTAACTCCGGCCCGCACAGTCGGGGGCGATGCCGGCCTGGTAAGGCTGGCGGCACGTACTGTTGTGCTGGACGGGACGCTGGACGGTTCGGTAAGGAGCGGTATCTACCAGACCAAAACAACCGCCTATGATTCAACCGATAGAAGCGCCTACGATGTCTCCGTTGCCATGGGTAAGGAAGCGCCTGTCGCAGGAACCCTGGTGGTAGGTTATGAAAAGGAAGACGCATTCAATCCATCGGTCAACAATTTCCTGATAACGAGTATCCGCCTGCAGGCCGATGTGACTCCGCTCGCCACCGGATTCGGTGTGTCGGATGCCCTGACGGAGACCGCAACAGTCCTTTCTGCAAAGCGGCTCTCTTCGTACGGACTGCAAAACATCATACTGGCAACAAATAATGACTTTTCATCAACAGCCGATTCAAGATTAAACCTGGTTCCCGGCGGATCATTAACTGTCAAAGCCCGCAAAATTGTACATCAGGGCGGCGTTACCGCCTCAGGCGGCAAGGTCAACTTTTCACTGGTCAGCAACTCCCGATCATTTCCTTCTCTGGCCGACTATAGCCCGATGGACAAGTCCAGAATCTATCTGGCAGCAGGAAGCTTCATCGATGTTTCCGGTGAGCGGATTGATAACAGCAAGGTTTCTCTGGCCAATGGCGCTTTAGCACGTACCGGTGTAATTGGCGGAGGAACAGTTGCCCTGCAGGACTATTCCAATGAGGGTGACGGCGTTTATATCATGGGCGGAGCCCTGGTGGATGTCAGTGGCGGCTACAGAATTGATCAGAGCGGCAAGATTATTGGAGCAGATGCCGGCTCGTTGTCACTGATGTCACCCACCCTAGCTATTGGCGGTACACTGCGCGGATTTGCCCTGGCCGGAAACAAAAGTGACGGTACACTGACTTCCGGCGGCAGGATTGTCCTTCATGCCGGTGAAATTACCGTACAGAAAAATCCGCAGGAAATTCCTTCCGGTATGGCAGCAGATGCTGATGTGCCTGCCGAACTTTACGGCAAGTTGAATCTGGCTCCGGACAGGTTTGACAATTCAGGTTTTACTCATATTGAACTAAAAAGCCAGAACAATCTGACTGTTACTGATGGGGTGATTATCGCTCCGTCCCTGGTAAGGCTTGCCACGCCAGCAGTTGCCGGAGGAGAACAGAGCGGGACCGCCAACAATACAGGAATTACCGGTGTGGTTGTACCCGATGGCCTGCTGGTTTCTCCCGAGCTTGCCGGGTCGTCGTCCATTACCCTGACGTCAGGGGCGGCATTTTTCAGAGATGAACGGCCGGTAAACAGTAAGCTCAATATTAATGCGGAGGAAAACGGACGGGTTGAAATTGTCGACGGCGCAACCGTAAAGGCTGCCCCTGGCGGCTCGATCACCATCAGCGGCCCGGATGTTTCAATCGCCGGCAGACTGGAGGCGCTTGGCGGCAGTATCAAGGTGTCAACTACAAGACAACATGACCTGGTAGTCACCGGTAGTGGTGAAATCATTGCCGCCGGCTTTAATAAGCCCGACCTGAAACTCGTAGCAGGCCAGCCTGCCGGGTATTCCCCGCAGAATGCAGGTTCGGTGGAGTTGAATGCCAAGCTGGCTTCGGTAGTTCTTGCCAGCGGTTCAGTGGTGGATGTTTCCGGGTCCAAAGCTGTTGAACGGCTGGAGGCGACCACCGGAATATCTCCCCATACCCTGACTGTTGCCGGCGACCCGGGAAAGGTTTCAATTTCCTATCTTAACGGGTTGACCCTTGACGGAACTCTGAAAGGGAATGCCAATCTGGCAGGAGGGCGTGGCGGGGAACTTTCGATTGATCTTCTTGACCAGCGCGAACTTGCCGTGACCGGCGCAGCAGTAAAAAAGTATCAGGAAAGCGGTTTTGATGCATTCACCTTCAAGAGCGCTCAGGCTCTCAGGTTGTCCGGCAACAACGATATCAGCATTGGCAGAAGCCTGACGCTGGACGCCCCGCAAATACTGGGTTCCGGCCTTGATGATACTAATATCCAGGCTCCGTGGATTAAAATTACCAATACATCTTTGTCCCAGCCGACTCCAGCGCTTCCTGCATCGGTTACGGGCCACACGCTGACCTTGTCCGGCGAATATATCGACCTGATTGGAAGCGTAACAATCGGAGGTTACCAGGATACGGTACTGAAAGCGGCACATGATCTGCGGCTCAGTGATAACCGACCGAACAACAGTTCACACTGGAACGGTTTTCTGGGTGTCTCGGACAATCTCACCATGCAGGCGGCCCGTGTCTACCCGACTACGCTTGCTTCGTTCAAGGTTGCCAGCGGCGGAAAAGTCACCATTCTTCCCGGTGACCTGACAGACACTTCCCCCATATATTCAGCTGGCGGCTCGCTTACAATTTCTGCCGCCAAAGGGATCGAACAGCGGGGAGTTCTGACTGCCACCATGGGAAATATTACTCTTGAGGGTGGCGACAACCGTGTTTATCTGGCTGAGGGGAGCGTAACAACAACGGCATCCGGTGTTTCGGTTACACTCGGTTCGCTGGACGACAAATCTCTCTGGACTTACAGCGACAGGAACAAGGAAATCGACCTGGAAGTAACAGATGCGCCTAGCCGCTCGGTGAACATTTCCGGAAGGGAAACCATACTCAAGGAAGGCGCCATAGTTGATGTTTCAGGAGGCGGGACGATCAATGCCTATAAATGGCAGAAAGGGACTGAAGGATCAATAAACCCGTTTGCCGCATCTAAAAAAAGGTATGTGGTTTTACCCGGTAATCCGCTGACATTGACAGGCGATGCGGTCTATATCGACGGCGGCGGAGGCCTGGCTGCCGGAGTTTACACGCTGTTGCCGGAACAGTATGCATTTCTGCCCGGTGCTCGGGTTATTACGGATACCGGTACGACATACACATCAGGTCAGCAGCGCGTAAGCACGGAGGGCTATGCAATTGTTTCCGGCTATGCCACGGTTGCCGGAACCGGGATCAAGTCACCTGTGCTCAAGTCATATACCGTAAGGCTTGCCACGGACGTACTAAAGGAAGGAAACTATACCACCAGCACTAAAACAGCCGGTGATGCCGGGTCGGTTACCCTGCGCGGTGATTCGACTGCAATCCTTGACGGTAGTATCAAGGCCATTGCCCTGACAGGTTACAAAGGCGGGAGCCTGGACCTGATCGGCAAGAATGTTGTTGTACAGGCAACAAGCGAACCGCTGTCTGCGGATTTCAAGTTTGATGATGCTGTTCCTGAAAGTCTGGTGGGAACCCTCAAGGTCACCACTTCCGCGTTGGCCGGCAACGGTCTGCGAAAGCTCAGCCTCGGCTATGTGGATCCGGATGTGAATACTCCGAACAACCCGGCCAATACAACCAGCGTTACTGTCAAGTCAGGTGCGACCATTGATATACCAATCGTTTCCCTATCGGCAACCGACGCAGTTACGGTTGAACAGGGCGCACGAATCAACGCGATTGCCACGGACGGCACCGGCTCAGTCAGTCTGTTTTCGAGAAACAAGCTATCCATAGACACTGATGCGCTTATTCATGCCTCAGATACAATCAACCTTGATTCAAAAGAAATCGATCTGAAGGGCGGTCTGCTGGTTGATCAAGGATCAATCAATCTGCATGGAAAAAGTATCTATATTGTCAATGACACCGATACGGACAGGTCGGCAAGCACTTTCTACCTGACAGACAGTCAGTGGCAGGCAATGACTGCCAACAAAAAAACCAATATAAAGCTTACGTCTGATTCTGATCTGTTGTTTCTGGGTGATCACGCCATTAATCTGGATAACAGCCTCACCATTGATGCAGGCAGGATCGCAGGGCAGGGGAATGTAAGCGTTTCCGCAAAATATTTTTCATTGCTCAACTCAGGTGTTAAAGCAGCAGGTTCCTCACTGAGTTCCACCGGCACGCTTTCCATGACAGCAACAGCAGCAGTGAATGTTGGCGCCGGTGATGTGCTCTTTGACGGTTTCAAAAAAATTGACCTGGTCAGTAGCGGTGCTCCGGCAATTTTAGCTACTGACACCAGCCCGGCTATTGCAGCCATCTCCGGCGACTTGACCCTCAGCGGCAAGGGCTCACTGACAGCAGGGTGGTCCGGCTATGATGCAGGCCAGTCACTGAATATTTCTGCGCCAAGAATTATCACTTCTTTGTTCCGCAACAGCGACGGCAGTTTTGCCGTAACAGACTACCAGATCAATGGCGCAAACGGAACGGTCAAGCTGGCCGGAAACGGCACTGCCGGTTCTGCTGTCAGCGCCGGTGGAAACCTCCAGGTTCAGGCAAACAGGATTGAATTGAGCACGCTGGTTGATCTACCTTCCGGTACGGTGAAGTTTACTTCTACCGATAGCGGTGCAAATAACGGGGTGTATCTGAAAGCAGGAGCCGAGATCCGTACCCGTGGTAGCCGTTACAAAACATCCAGGGATAGCGTTTATAACTATCTGCCGGGCGGCCAGGTCGAGCTGTCCAGCAATGGCGGGGCTGTGCAGATTGATTCCGGAGCCACTATCGATGTGTCTGCGGCCAATAAGGATGCCATCGGCAACCTGCTGTCCGGCGATGCCGGTACAGTGGTATTGAAGGCACCGACCGCCGACGTGACGATTGCCGGAACCTTGAAAGGCGCAACCGGTTTCGGTAACGGAGGGTCGCTGACTATTGACAGCGCTTCCTTGAACGGCGTGGGGGGACTGGACGGATTGAGCAGTACCCTGGCCAATGGCGGATTCAACAACCAGATCAATATCCGTTCCCGCAGCGGCGACATGACTCTGGCAAGTGGCAAGTCTCTGACCGGAAAAGAGGTTGTGCTAACGGCAGACAATGCCTCCATGACCATCAACGGTGTAATTAATGCCGATACCGATAATGGTACCGGCCTGATCAAGCTGTATTCAGGCAGCAAACTTAACCTGGAGTCAGGCTCAAAACTGCTTGCCAGGGGCGGGATAGCCGGGGCCGGTGGCGGAGAAGTCATACTAGGCAGTAGGGATGGATCTAATAACGAGTTGGCGGCTAATGCCAAGGTATTTAACAACAGTTATGCCATTAATGTGAAAAGCGGTTCTGTCATCGACGTTTCAGGAAAAGATGAAAACGGAGCAGTTGCAAACAAGGGTACTGTTCATTTCCGGGCTTACCAGGGTAAAAAACTGTCCAGTGACACTACCCTGAATGATGTGAATATGGCTGCAATCGGCGGTACCATTGCCGGTGCATCATCCGTATCCGTCGAGGCGGTCAGGTCTTATACCAACAAAACCAATATCGGCGCTTTAACAACCTATTCGGCAGCCGCCACAAATTTCATGGCTGATGCAGCATCAGTAACAACAAAAGACCGTTTATTCGGAACTGCAAATGGTTCTGCCAACCATCTGCAGGCAGGCATCGAGATTTCCAGCGCCGCCGGTACCGATTTGACGGTGAATTCCAATATGAACTTCTCAACCAGCGCAGTAGCTGATGAAAACGGCGTGGTGACCCCTGATACATCCAATCTGAGACCAGGTAACGAGCCCGGCATTCTTACGCTGCTGGCGGGCCGGGATCTGAAAGTCAACAGTGATATTATAGATGCCCCTTACAATTTCAATTACGTTGATTCATCCACAGGCAACCGTACCTGGGGATTCAACCTGGTTGCCGGGGCAGATTTGTCCAGCGCCAATCACCTTGCTACAAAAAAAGGGGTCGGTGACCTGGTTATTGCTAATATAAAAGCCGTTTACAGTGAAACCGGCGCAATCCGTTTTGCCTCCGGCAAGGATACCCTGGTCGGTTCAGGCCGGGCCAGCATCATGGTAAACTCCAATCTGGTTACGACACTGGGGAGTTATGGCGGCAATATTTCCGGTTCCGTGGGTGGCGACCTGGTCTTGCAGTCAAGTACCGGTACCAGCGCCACCAGTGGCACCATCCAGACCGCCACCGGCAACATCGATCTGCGGGTCGGAGGAAGTCTGTTCATGAACGGCAGAAACGCCGACGGCTCCAACAAAAACGACAAGCTAGGAGCAATCAGAACCACCGGCAATGTTACTCATGCCCCGACCAATGTTAATACAAAATATTATCTTGCCGCCAATGGTGGCGGTGATATTTCCCTGATGACCGGCGGCTCTGTTTATGGTTCAAC
>JBGSQR010000277.1:0-6971 GCA_041737975.1 Geobacterales bacterium
GGCGCTGCCACTGTTCAGGAACTGGAAGAGCGCCTCGCCGGTCTTATCAAGCGCAAGACTGAAATAGAAGCCGACATGAAGCTGCAGCGGGCACTGCAGGCCGAGGCGGAACTGCGTTTCATGAATGCCCAGGCTTTGGAAAACGGCTTCATCGAAAAGGAAGAAGCGGCCAAAGTTATAGCAACACTGCAGGAAAAGAAGCCGGAAATGGATCAGGCGGCCAAACGGGCCGATCTGGCAGCACGGGCTCTCAACCTGACTGACCTGGAAGAGTCCATAATCCGGACAGCAAACGAACTGACCGGCAGCAATCAGGTTTTAGCGGCACTGGTTGAGCGTATCGAAAAACTCACCGATCAAAGGCAACAGGCCAAGGCCGATGCGGACAAGGCTCGATTGGACAATGACAAAATCGCCGGCCTTATTGCCGAGAAAACCCGCCTGGAAGGACAGCTGAGCAAACATAAGGAACTGGTGACATCCCGTGCAAATCTGCTTGCTGTTGAAAAGCGTGAAGCGGTCACTCGAAACCTGGCTGAAAAGCAGAAAACTGAAATTGCCGGAACAGAAAAGAGGCTTTTGGAACTCTCGGCAGAGATCGAGAAATTATCCCTTTCTGCCGGAAGCGTTTCCCAGTTTGACACCGAAATAGTCCGGCTGCAGAATCTCTGCAATACCCGCCAACAGTTTGATGCCGATTCAATCAAGTTGAAAGAGGTCACGGACAGCTTTACCGCCTGTGCCAAAGAACTGCAACTGGCAGAAGAGGCACTGGCTGCAGCACGGGACCATCATCAAAAACTGCAGGGAGATTTTATTGCAGGTCAGTCAGCCCTGCTAGCGACTCATCTTGAAGACGGCCAGCCCTGCCCTGTCTGCGGTTCCGGATACCATCCCCATCCGGCACAGGGTGGCGCCGATATTCCTACAGAAAAGGAGCTGGAAAAAGCATTCAAACAGATCAGCGGGCTTGAAACCCAACTGCAGAAAAACTCAAAAGAGCACAGCAGGCTCCTGGCACAAAAAAGCGGCCTGGAAAGCGGTCTTGCCCAGCGACTGGATGCACTTGGTGATGCATCGAACAAGTCTCCGGCTGAGCTGCTGAATCAGCTTGACAGGATTAAAGAGCAGCAGGCGATTGCCAGTTCCAGCCTGGAACGACTCGAAGCATACAGAAAAGAGCGCGAGCAGATCTCAAACAGTTTGATTGAAACCAGGAGTCTGCAGGAGAAAACCGAGAAGGAACTTGGCAAAGTAAAAACCGAAATGGAGAGCGGACGCGCTCTGGTGGCACAGGCACAGCTGGATGCAGGTGACAGCGACGAGAAATCAATTGCCATGCGTATGAATGAAATATCGGAATTTGTCAGCCGTACCGCCGCTGCTCTTGAAAAAACCGAACGCCAGTTGACTGTCCTTGACGGGCAGCTGCAGAGTGCCGAAGGAGAGCGCACTCAACTTTACCTGCAGCTGGAACAGTTGACAAACAGGCATGCCGAACAAAGGAAGAGCTTTGTAATACGACTAGATACGGAAGGATTCTCCAGTGACAAGGCGTACCAGGATGCAAAGCTGCCGCGCAAGGAGATTGAAAAGATCAAAGCGGAGGTGGAAAACTTCCGTGAGCGGCTAGTCGCAGCAACAGCACATTGCGACCGGTCAGAGAAGGCTTGCAAGGATAAAGTGCGTCCGGACATGGGCTCTGTAAAGGCCGCCAAAGAACAGGTTGACTCTGTCCTGGCTGGCCTGCAGAAGGAAGCCGGTGTACTGGCCGGCCAGCATTCCGGCATGTCCGATGCCCTGCGTATCATCGGCGAGAAGAGCATCCGCATGAACCAACTGGAGCAGGAATACTCTGTTACAGCTCGACTGGCCGACCTGGTGGGCGGCAACAACCCGCATCGCATGACCCTGCAGCGCTATGTACTTGCCGCTCTGTTCGAAGAGGTTGCAATAGCGGCTTCGCAACGACTCTCGCGCATGAGCCGTGGACGCTACCGCCTGATTCGCTCTGAGACGCCCAGAGACGGCAAAGCCACCGGAGGTCTTGACCTGGATGTTACTGACGATAATAGCGGCGAAAAGCGCCCCGCCTTTACCCTTTCCGGCGGCGAGAGCTTTCTGGCGTCACTCTCCCTGGCGCTGGGACTGTCGGATGTTGTCATGGCGCAGCAGGGCGGGCGTTACCTGGATTGCATCTTTATCGATGAAGGCTTCGGCTCGCTTGACGGCGAGGCGCTTGATATCGCATTGAATACTCTGATAGAACTGCATCGAACCGGGCGGGTAATCGGTATCATTTCACATGTTTCGGAATTAAAGGAGCGTATCCAGTCCCGCATTGACGTAATTGCCTCAAAGGACGGGAGCCGAATTGTTCAGGAGCATATTTGAGTGGACATTGGCAATGGTGCGATATACCCCTTAATCCCCTGAATCACGTATTTCGGCACCACACATCCTATTACCCTTTAGTGCGCTGGAAGGATTGTGAAAAATTGATGAACTACTGGCGGCAGGATAGTATTTTAGCACTCAAACATAAAACGTCATAAAATGACGCCTCACTATGCCACAATGAGTTAAATCATTAACTCAGGAGGCATATCATGAAACCACGCGCTTCAGAAGAAACCGCAAAAGCCCTATCCGACATTTACGATGAAAACTTCGCGCAGGACTGTTCAGTCAGTATCGAATCAACTGGCCTGAACTGCGCAGCCTTGCTGGTGTCACTAAGCTGTCCGAAGAGTACCTACATGATGTAAACACTTCTCTTACAGAGGCAGGTTACACACTTATTCCTCTGGACAACTTCCTGGTGGTAGCTGCTGAAAGTGATTTCGTCGGTATCAGATATGTGTCAGCAAAGCTTGTAGAACAGTATCCATCGTTGTAAAATTTTTTACGATTTACTTCATCTTCTGCACATGCTTTCATCCCGCACTGATTACATAGTACAGCCCAAAGGCTAGGGAACTTCCCGCCTTTGTAGGAATTTCGGAAGATCGTCCCTTCCAGATCAAAAACAGCCAGTCTAATGGGTTTCATAAATCTGCACCCGTTTTTGTCTCTTTGCTCTCAACACGATATGACTTTCCCATCTGTGGGATTATCAGATTCTGTGGAAGTGCTACATTTCTATCTCCAGGGTAATGAATCAAAAATCGCTGCGCATTTGGAAATTTATTGATGTATGTAATCCAGTCTAAATGATTCACATGTGCAGAGAATCTCGTTTTTTCTAGGCTGGCAGATAGTTCTCTAGCTGGTGTACCTGGGAACAGATATCCTGTGAGAATTGTTGGCAGTGGAGCCATATCTTCTCTCTGAAAGAATGCTTTGGATGGCCCTCCTTGCAGGCACCCTGATGAGGCTACAAGTACATCATAATCTGCTATATCCACTTCTTCTGGTTTGCGGACGTCCAACGTCACGTTATCTGCAATTGGAAATTTAATTGCAGTCGTCATCCGTCTTGCCAAGCCGAATACACCCACCTTCAATTCCGTCCCGGACAATGCAGCGATAACTTCTTGAGCCCGCCCCAGACTCAATACTGGAACTAATACTGGACGACTCTCTTGCAACCTTATCTTTTGAAGCAAATCTGCAACTGCCTCTTCACTATCAATAATTGACTCATCTCTAAACGCATAGGTTCCCTCTACAATCAGAGCATCAACACGCTCCAAAACATTGGCAGGAGGCAATTCAAGTGGCCTTTTCACCATCTACTTCATTCTTATACTCAGCAAACAACTGATGCATTGTTGCCAGTTCTTTAACCTTGGCTATCTGCACAAGTCGAGTCAGTGAAAACCTGTTATTACAACGACATTTTTCTTTAATCTCATCAGGTAAACGATTTAATGACAAAAATTCTGACAAACTTGAGACTGGTTTACCCAATTTTTTTGAAAGCTGACCAAGACTAAAATTATTCTGTTCTTTATAGATTTGTATCGCTTCCGCTTTCTCAATTATTCCAAGATCGTCTCTTTGTAAATTTTCAACAATTGCAACAGTTGGTGCCAAATCAGCCGATACATACTTGGCCTGAATACTTTCTATTCCGAGATCACAGAAAGCCCGCCACCGCCTTTCACCAGCAACAATTACTAGTTCTCCATTTTTTACAGTAAATGATATGGGTTGAATCAGACCACATACAAGTATTGACTTTTTAAGACCCTCTAGTGAGTCAGCATCAAAATATTTTCTAGGTTGATTACTATTAGGATTTAAACTGGCAATCTCAATGTCATAAATATTTCCATTAGCGTATTGAGCCTCTATGTTTTTTTTCATAACTGAGCCTCCGCCTGATCCATTTTTGCTTCATCAGTCACCACTGCTCTTAACTTTGATATTTCTACAATAGCAATCAACGCTTCATCAGAAGTCTTCGGTTGCCCTGCAAGCCACTCTGATACCAACGATTCTGACCATCGTGGTGACGTACCCAGGTATAAACTTGGCTTAAGCCCCTGGTACTTGATGTAGTCATATACTGATGATTTTGACTTCTTAAGAATTCTGCATAACTCTCTTACATCGTAAAATTCTTGCATGATAAAAACCTCCGAACGTTATTATTGGTAGGCTTTGCATTCAAGCCCCCTATAATTAAGATCAGAGGGGTGTCCACGCTACTTGATGTTTTGGGTCCGCTTAAAAGCAAACCCCGGCATAAAAGCCGATGTTTAATGACATTGAAGATAGATCTGTGCTCATAAAATATTATTTTTTACCTTTTATACTATCCAGATAATCAGCCCAAGCCTGCATCATTTTTACACGCTCATCTATATGCTGGGTCCTGTTATAAGCTCTGCCATGACGATCAGGAACCGCATGCGCTAATTGAGCTTCAATAGAATCCGGGTTAAACTTCAATCTTTCGTGAAGCATTGTCCGAGCCATTGCCCGAAATCCATGCCCTGTTATTTCATCCTTTCTAAAACCCAGACTTCTTAAGGATTCATTGATTTTGTTGTCTGACATACAACGAAGAAGTGAGCACTTGCTTGGGAAAAGGTATTTACCGGTTCCGGTGAGCTTGAATAGCTCTTTAAGAATATTTATTGCTTGATGAGACAAGGGGACAAGATGTGGCATCTTCGTCTTCATTTTATAACCCGGAATATTCCACTCAGCAGCAGCAAGGTCAAACTCAGACCACTCCGCTGATCGAAGCACGCCCGGGCGCACAAAAAACAACGGTGCAAGTTGCAAGGCACATTTTTCAACAAATGCACCCTCGAATCCATCAATCGCCTGAACCAGTTGAGCTACTTTATTAGGTTCAGTTGGTGCAGCCATATGTGTATGCTTTACTGGTGGTAAAACATCACAGAAGTCAGAAGCCGGATTATGTTTAATATAGCCATTTCGAATGGCAAAACGAAATGTGCCAAGAAGAATTATCTTCGACTTATGGGCCGTTTCAAGTGAACTTTGAGCAATAAGCTGCAAAAGTTTCACCAGATCAGGAGTTTCTATTGCTGAGATAGGTTTGTCGCCAACAACGTCGAAAATGTAACGTTTCATAATACTAAGCAACCGGTTTGAATGTTTTTCTGACCACTCTGTTTTTTTGAATTCATGCCACTCTTTGGCAACTTTTTCAAAGGTGTTATCATCTTTTTCTTTTTGGACTTGAGCTTCTGCTCTTAGCTTTTTCTTCACATAACCAGGGTCAATACCTTTGGCAACATCTCTACGAGCCGACTCACGCCGCTCTCTGGCATCTGCAAGAGAGATATCCGGATAAGTGCCAAGCGAAATCTCTTTGGCTTTACCATAATAGCGGTAGCTGAACCGCCAAAGCTTGCTGCCTAGCGGAGTTACAAGCAGGAACAACCCTCTTCCGTCTCCTCGCTTATACTTTTTGCTCTTCTTCTTTGCGTTTTTGACATCTAGATCGGTTAACGGCGGTACTCTTTTTGGCATAATGTCATCCTTTTAGGGTAGGATTTCTATCCAATACCCTCTTTTAAAATGTTGCCGGAGAAACTCCAGCTCTATTATTAAGATGACTAATGCGTCCTCGCCTATTGCCTCTTTTGCTATCATTTTTTAGCAAAAATCGTGTTTAAACTAAAAACCCTCACTTTAAAAGTAAGGGTTTTTAGATAGTTAAGATCTCACCAAAAAATATAATTATTTTTTACCAATTTTAAGCCGGTCTAGATATTCGGACCATGACTGCATCATCTTTTTGCGTTCCTCCAAGTGTAAAGTACGGTTATAAGCACGGCCAAGTCTGTCCGGAACGGAATGAGCCAACTGCGCTTCAATGGCATCAGGAGTAAACTTCAATATTTCATGAATCATCGTACGTGCCATTGCCCGGAAACCATGTGCCGTGATCTCCGTCTTATCAAATCCAAGCCTTCGCAAGGAAGCATTTACAGTATTCTCTGACATGCACTTGAGAGGTGTGCGATTACAAGGAAAAACATACTTTCCATTTCCTGTGAGCTTTTTTAGTACTTGCAAAATTTCTAACGCTTGCTTCGACAAGGGAACAAGATGCGGACGTTTCATTTTCATCTTTGGACCAGGTATATTCCATTCAGCTGTATCCAGATCAAATTCTGACCATTCTGCAGACCTCAACTCACCAGGCCTTGTAAACAACATTGGAGACAGTTGCAAAGCGCACTTAACAACAAGCGATCCACTAAATCCATCTATAGCCCTTATCAATTGGCCAACTTTTTTGGGTTCTGTAGGTGCAGCCATGTGCCTTGGTCTTACAGTCGGGATTACTCCGCGAAAATCTGATGCCGGATTATGTTTAATATAACCATTCTGTATGGCGTGACGAAAAGTACCGTGGAGAGCTATTTTTAAACGTTTCGCAGTTTCTGTAGTGCGTAGTGCTACTCTTTGGAGAAGTTTTACAAGCTCAGGAGTGCCTATTTCTATAATTGGT
This sequence comes from Geobacterales bacterium, assembly GCA_041737975.1. GTDB lineage: Bacteria > Desulfobacterota > Desulfuromonadia > Geobacterales > Pseudopelobacteraceae > JBGSQR01. The sequence continues at coordinate 6,944 of JBGSQR010000277.1, forward strand.
TTTTTACCAATATCTGGAAAAACATCAA
>JBGSQR010000417.1:0-1863 GCA_041737975.1 Geobacterales bacterium
TCCCCCAATTTTTCAATGTTCCGAACAATATCGATATAGAGCAGTTCGGCTTTGACGTTTGCGCCGTCTTCCAGCCGTTTGCGAGCAATCTTTTTCAGATTTGTTCTGAACTGATCAATCTGGTCTTCCATATTGTGGGCAACTTCCAGCTCTTCCGGGGACAGTTTCTTGTTCAGGTGGGTGTGCACAAATTGCAGAAATCTGTCTACAATTTCCAGATATGGGGTAAGCCGCTCCATATCTTCTCCCTTGAACTCCATTTTTTTGTCCTTGCTGCGCTTCAGCAGCATGGAAATACCATAAATGTCATCAGTCATGCTTTCAAGATCGTCAACGACCCGCAGCATCAGGCGGACATTGCTGCGGGTTTTATCTGAAAGCGCCAGTTGGGATGTCTTTACCAGGAAGGCCGACAGCTCTTCCTGCATCTGGTCCGCATAATCTTCTTTAAAGGAAAGTTCTGCGATGGTTTCAGCCATCTGCGCTGATTTTTTGTTTTCCAGCAGGTTGATAAGCGAGGCGAACATATTCTTGACCAGTTCCGACATGACCAGTATTTCGCGTTCGGCGCGGAATACAAAGGATTCCGCATTTTCCTTGATACCGGTTGTGGTAAATGTCAGCCTGTACACAGGAACCTGTTCCTCAACACCCGGCTTGATGAGCCATTCAACGAATTTGGCTACCTGGTTCACAAAGGGAAGGAAGAGCAGGGTATTCAGCGTGTTGAATACGGTATGCAGCATGGCAAGGGCCGTGGTAATCGAATCCGCATTTATGCCGCCGGGAACGATTAACTCTATCAATCGCAAAAAAGGCGTAAAGAAAATCATTGCCACGAGGGTCCCGGTGACATTGAACAGAACGTGTACTGCTGCTGCTCGGCGGGCATTCAGCTTTGTGCCGATAGCGGCTATGACGGCATCGATGGTCGTGCCGATATTGCTGCCCAATACCATGGCTGCGGCAAATTCCCAGGGGAGGATGCCTTTATGTGCCATGGTCAGAATAATTGCTGTAGCCGCGCTGGACGAGTGTATGAGCATCGTCAATACCATGCCGGAAAGCACGCCGGCAATCAGTCCGACCATTCCCTTGTCCGTAAAGAAGGCTACGAAGTGCATCTGCTCGGCGGTGATCGGAGGTATCGCCTTCGACAGTAACTCGAGACCCATAAAAAGGAGGCCGAAGCCCATGATCGCTTCGCCCAGTCCATCCCTGTTCAGCTTTTTGAAAAAAGTTAAAAAATAACCGACACCAAAAGCTGGGATGGCAAATACGGCCAGTTTGAATTTAAACCCGACAAGAGACACAATCCAGGCCGTAATTGTAGTACCGATATTGGCTCCAAAAATAACCCCGATTGACTGGGTCAAGGTTAACAAGCCGGCGTTGACAAATGATACAACCATAACCGTAGTGGCGCTCGATGACTGGATAATGGCGGTAATACCCACCCCTGTTAGAACTGCAGATACCCGGTTGCCTGTCATGAAGTTCAATATGCGGTGGAGGCCTTCGCCGGCGCTCTTTTGAATTCCGTCGCTCATCATTTTCATGCCGTACAGCAAAAAGCCAAGACTGCCGATCAGGGCAAATATTACTTGAATAATTAACATTTTTTTAACATAGCAAATTGCACATGTCTTTTCAACGCTTCGTTAAACCGATATGATCGATAAAATGAAAATTGTTTCCGTTTCCTTATTTGTCGTCATCTTTGGGCTGACTTTGGTATCTGTGGCCGGCTGCACAGCGAAGCACGGGGCGTTGCCTGCTCCGCAAATACTCCAAAAGAGTGCGAAAACTGTCGATGTGCCCGTACTTGTCATGCTTGGTGCGGAGTTTTCCGCCCGGAGTTCC
>JBGSQR010000427.1:0-6032 GCA_041737975.1 Geobacterales bacterium
TATGCTGATAGCCGGTGTCCTTGGCGCTGGGTCCGGTCAGGCGGTTGCCCACGTCGTCATAGGTAAAGTTCTCCGTGCCTCTTGGTGTTGCTGCCTGTTTCAGGCGGTAGATTTCGTCATAGTCGTAGGTTTCGGTGCCGCTGTTTGTTGTTTTGTCTTTGCGATTGCCGACCTGGTCAAATGTCATGTATTCGGCAAAGGCAATGGCTGTTGTGCCGTTTTTATGGCTGATGCTGGTCAGGCGGTTCAGATCGTCATAGCCGTAGATTGCGGTGATGCTGTGCGGGTAGGCAAGTGTCGATCTTCTGCTCAGGTTGTCGTAGCCGATGGAGAATATCCCTGCCGGGCTGGTGATGCTGTCCAGACGGTTGGCGGTGTCGTAATGATATTGCAGGGTCCTCTGGTCGGCCGTGGTCGGGAAGTAGGTGACGGTCTTTTTCTGGCCGATGTTGTCGTACAGGTCATAGTTGATGGTGCGACCGTTGGAGTCACTGACGCTCTTCAGCCAGCCGTTGCTGTAATAGGTGTAGCTGTAGCTGATATTCGGATTGGTGGCGCTCTGGAGCGCACCGTCCGGGTAGTAGCTGAAGGTGGTTTCGGTTGTGTCGGTATAGCGCTTTTTGAGCAGGCGACCGTTGCTGTCGTATCTGTGGGTGACCAGGATCACCTCGGCCGCAGGTGTCGTGGCGTCGATCTTCTCCTTAAGCAGTCCGTTGTCATACCAGGTGTAGCGGATTACCTTGCCCAGCGGGTCGGTTTCGCGTTCGAGCCTTCCCAGTGTGTCGTACAGATAGGTGGTCTTTTTCAGGCGGGCATCGGTAACAGCGGTCAGTTTATCTACTCCGTTGCAGGATGCACAGCCGCTTGCTCCATACTCGAATAAAGTGTCTTTCTGCCGTGCATCGGTAATCTTGGTTACCTGACCCTGATAGTTAGATAGGTATTTGGTCTCATTCGATTCGGGGTCGATAACTGAATTAAGATTGCCGGTGTTATCGTATCCATATCCGGTAACATTGTCTGGAAGGCCTTCGGCATAGCGGGTGACCGCACGCAGACGGTTCAGGGCATCGAAGGTCTGGACGGTGCGCAACTCCCGTTGTGCGGTGTCCTTTACCCTGATTTCCAGTTGGTTACCGTTCTTGTCGTAGCTCGTATAGCTTGTGACAATGTTGTCGGGCGTGGTTACAGACTGCAGCTGTCCGACTATTCCGAGAGTCCGGTTCTGAGTGGTGTCGGGATAGTAGCTGTAGACGGTCTTCTTGTGGTTGCCGTCCTCAACTTCGGCTATGGTACCGTTGACGTTGAAGCGGGTAATGGTTTGTTTGCCCTCCGGATCGGTTGCGGTAGTAACCTTGAGGCTGTTTTCTGTTGTGTACAGATATGAGGAAGTCCTGAATGGCGTAAAGCGCTCGTCGGTGACCGATGAGGTCTGATCAAAGTTGGCGGCGTCATAGGTGTAGCGTAGCGCAGTCTTGATCGGAGGATTCAGGGTTGCCAGGGAGGCGATGTCCACCGTCTGTGGATTGATAGCCGGTGAATAACCGGATATATCCGTCGGATCGGTTTGGGTCAGCATGTTGCCGTGGCTGTCATAGGTATAGAAGGTGGTTAGATAGTTGTTGTCGAAAGGCTCAGTCTTTGCCCGCAGGGTGGCATCGGCGTTGTAGTAAAAGGAGGTTTTTTTACCGCCGACCGGGCTCTTCTCCTTGAGAAAACCTGTATGGATATCATAGGTGTAGAGCCACTGACCACTATCTTTTTCTGTGAATGTAGTCGTGCGCACGGTTCCGGTGGTGGTGGGGTAGACCATGCTTCGTGTCTTCTGATTGGGGTCGAGAGCACTCTTTACACGCTTGTCGGAGAAATAGTCGTACTGAATGGTATTGCCGGCAGGGTCTTTCTTGGTTTTAAGGAGATTGGTGCTGTCGATGTAGGTGTATTGCCAGAATCCGGCTGCAATACCTGCATCAGTGACCGGATTGACCACTTTTGAGAGAAGATTGTTCTGGTATTCGAAAGTAAAGATGTTGCTGTTGGGGTCGCTGACGCTGGTCAACCGGTGCGGCGTAACGGAGGTATTGTATCCAAGTGTTATGGCGCGAACACCGTCACTGATCGTAGTCAGGTCTGTGCCGGTGAATGCGAAGGACAGGATATTGCCGTCTTTGTCGGTAATATTACCCAGTGTGCCGTCGGCGAGGAAGTGGTATTTTCTGCCGTCTGTGAAGATCAGATCATAATCGCTTCCAATCTTGACCAGAGAAGATGTGTCACCGGTCTCGCTGGTATAACTGCTGCCGCTCCATTTGTAGACACGCCGGGAGCTTCCATCAACAAAGACTTTGCCGTTACTGTCGCTGTTCTGTAGCGAGATTTCGTAATTGTGACGCCAGTTGGGCCCCAGCGGACCTTGAGTAGTATCGAGGCTGTTATAGGAGAGTGAGAACCCAAATGGAAACACTCCACCCTTTGTGCTGAAAACATCCTGAGTGATGGAGAGTCGACCGGTGGCGACATTGGCGCTTGAACCAAATGGAACATCCATCTTACATGTCTTGGGCGGCTCCACAACTGTTACCGGTATTACGGCACCAGCATTACAGGAAGCGGAAGTGGCGGTAATATTGGCGTTGTATACCCCTGCGTTGACCGGCAATCCGTCCTTCTTCCCATCCCACGTAAAGTTCAATGTCCCTGAACCGGTGGTGTTTATACCGTTTAAGGACAGTGTCCAGTTAATGGGGTAATTGGCGGTGATGTTTGCAGATATGGCTGCTGTTTCACCCATGGACGGTTTGAAGGATGCAGGAGCGGAGGTGGAATTAATGGCAAGACAACAGGGAGGTGTTTGACCGTTTGGATAACTGAATATACCAAAATCGACCGCATTGAATATCGGCCAGTATTGATATGAACTGGAACCCATGTTTTTACCATCTATCGATTGATTGTACTTTGAGTATGATCCTACAACAAAAATAAACGAAGAACCGGTAGTATTTTTGAACATTTTTAGGGATTTCTTATAGCTTTCATTAGGCGTCCCATCAGGAAATACTGCGTTAAAATAGTTGATCAAGGCTGTTTGCATTTCATCCGGGGTTCGAGGGGTTGAACCCAGTGACTCATTGATTCCATCTACGGAACTGCTTTGATTACAATTCAGATCATATCTGTTGTAAATATATTTTCCCGTCACCGGGCATGCTTTGGCAACATACTGAAAACCGATGTTTGCACCGTAATCAGGATTGTTCGGCAGTGAGCAACTGGCACCCTGTGCCGTGCCGGAAAATATAACCGGTATTAGCAGATACAGCAAACCAGCTGCCAATCTGGCCGGTTTAAGTAATCTGGCAAATTGCATTGATACAGTATGCATTTGCAACTCCTTGAATGATTGATCAAATTTTATTTGTCTGCCTGAACTCCTCATGCGCTCTTCCGCCTTCTGAAAGCCAGCAACATCAACACCACCATTGCCGCAATCATACCGACCGGACTCATTCCGGGCACTGCAACGCCACTGCCTCCCGGTGTGTTGCTCAGTGTGACCGTGTCTGATGTGATCTGGCCGGACGGAGCTGTGGCGGCTATGGTTGCAATGGTATCACCTTCCGGCAGGTTGCAGACCCCTGCCGACCAGGTGGTCGGTGACGTGTAGTTGATTGGACCGACAGTTGCGCCGTTGCCGGTTGAGACTGTTACTGTCGAGCCGACCTGCATGGAGCCGCTAAGGGTTGAACAGGATGTAGCCGGAGGCGAGACCGGATCGATGGTCAAGGGTAGGGCAGAGGCCAGTCCGCTGCCGTAGGAGTATCCTGCCAGCGAGTAGGGGCTGCCGTAGGAACTGGTAAGATTGATTGATGCCGAGCCGTTGCCCTGGCTGATACCGGAGCCGAAATCGCCGGGAGTTGCTGCTGAGAAGGAACCATAGTCCAGCCTGATGCTGCCGTTCTGATAAATCACCGCCGCAAAACGGTTCGGGCGACTTGTGCCCTCGTCGCTGTAGCTTTCTGCAAGCCATTCCACAACTATCCGTTCCGGATTTGTCTTGCGCTGAATGAAGACGCCGCCGGAATAATAAGAGGAAAGGTCGTTGTTCCAGACCGCTACGACCGGTCCGCGCCCGGTATTGGCCAGGTTGAACGAGTGGGCGGAACCTGTGGACGAAAACCAGATGTTGCCGTTGCTGTCGGCAGTTATTTGGGAATAATTCTGGCCGTAAAAGGGGAAGTTCCAGGGGAGCTGAAATGTAACGGAAGATTCGTCGCCGTAGGCGTAATTGTAGTCGGATGTGACTGCTTTCAGGCGGTCGGCGTCGGTGCCGTCCCAGGCAGATACTGCCCTGTTCAGATTGTAATACCCGTCAGTTGAGGCTGTTGCGGAACGGTAAGGTAAAAACATCGTTACTGCGAGTAAAAGGATAATCAACATTCGCCCTGTATTTTTCATTGTCTGCTCCTGTCGCCATGGCAGGGGCGCAAATGCCCCTGAAGCTTTGCAAATGAATATTTACAGGACTTTCCGGGGCCTGATCGTCAGGTCGGCAAAGTAACCTCGCAACTTGGTTATGGCAATTATCAGCTTATTGCAATTAAGACAAGTTAAGATTGTGTTACGTTAATATTTTTGAATTTAGTTGGGTTTGTAAGCGCACAACAAAATGTGATCAACACTGAATAGAAAAAAAGGAGGGATTATGAATTGTTGCTGAGAGGATTAGATGAGAGGACAAACTTTAGATACTCCTCCTGATCGCTGAAGCACTGCTTTTTATCTTCCGCTTTTCAAAATACCGCAGACAGATAAAAGTGATCCAGCCAACCAGCACCATGGCGACAGTGAAGAAAAAATATGACAACTGCCACGGCATGCCCTGGGTCATCATGGAAAATTCCGACATGCCGCCCACACCGGCAAAGAAGTTGAGCGGCATGAAGATGATACTGATGATGGTCAGCTGTTTGATGACCTTGTTCTGATTGATATTGACGAAACCGACAATGGCATCCATCAGGAAGTTGATCTTGTTGAACAGAAAAGCGGTATGACCATCCAGCGATTCAATATCACGTAAAATTTCCCGCACATCATCATGCTGTACATCGGACAGGAATTTGCCACGCATCAGGAAGGAAAGGGCGCGTCTGGTATCCAGAACATTGCGGCGGATACGGCCGTTCAGATCCTCACCTTCGGCAATCGAGGCCAAAATCTTGGCCGATTCCTCATCCGTCATATCGGTCCCGTAAACCTGCTTGCCTACCGCTTCCAGTTCCGAATAGACAGCTTCCAGGGCATTAGCGGAATACTCCACGTCAGCTGCATAAAGATCCAGCAAAACGTCTTTTGCTTCGGAAACATAGCCTGACTGGGCACGGGCTCGCAGTCGCTGCAGACGAAAGACCGGCAGTTCTTCATTCCGTACAGAGAAAAGGGTGCCGCTGTGCAGGATAAAGGCGACCATGACGTTGCGTGATTCATCCTCACGGTCGAGCAGGAAGTCAGAATGCAGATGAACTTCTCCGTTGTCTTCCACGTAGAAACGGGCACTGGTTTCCAGGTCCGTCAACTCCTGTGGGTCGGGTAGTTCTACTCCAAAAATTTCACTGGCCCAGTTAAGTTGCTCATCTTCAGGGGAAACCAGATCGACCCAGATCGGTTTAGCTCTGGCCAGATCTTTACGGGTTTCAATCGGTATCTGGCGCAGGCGCCCTTCAAAAAGGTCAAATACGCGTATTTTGGTGCTTTCTATGCGTGGTTCCACTTCAAAAAGCAGTTCAACGCGGACTGAGTCTTCCGTTTCCAGAAGAATTTCTTCTTTTTTTGATTCCGGTACCAGTTGCCAGATAATCTGGCGCTCATCTGTAGACAAGTCCTCTAGAATGCGGGCAATTGTACCAGGTGTAAATTGTCCGACAGTTTTTTGTAGCTCGACACTGTTCTGTTTATGTACCAGAGATTCCAGAAGTTGATGTCTGGCGAGCAAAGTCTTTATATTTTTGAGTGATTCCTGAGTATCGTTG
>JBGSQR010000431.1:0-6788 GCA_041737975.1 Geobacterales bacterium
CCTTCTACCATCAGAGGTGAAGGCCCGGTTGAGGAAACAATCCGCAAAATAGCTGTCGATGAATATTTTGATGCCATAGAAATTACCTGGATAAAAGATGGTGAAGTACGTAAAAAGGTAAAAAAGATGTTGGACACTTCGCATTTGGTCGTTGCTTATGGTGGTCAGCCACGAACTTTAACCACAGGGCAAAACATCAACGACCTTGATGAAGAGAAACGCCTTATTACTGTTACCAATCTGAAAGAAGGCATCGACGAAGCTTACGAACTGGGTGCCGCCGGGTTTGCCTTTCTGTCCGGCAAGTATGAAGAAGACAAAAAGGAACTGGCCTTTGAAGCATTGGTCCAATCAACCAAAGAGCTTTGCGCCTATGCAAAGAGCAAGGGTGACATGAATCTGGTACTGGAGGTCTTTGACTACGACATCGACAAAAAGTCACTGATCGGACCGGTGGCGCTGGCCAAGCGCTTTGTGGAAACAGTCAGAAAAGAGTACGACAATTTCGGCCTGATGGTCGACCTGAGCCATATCCCGCAACTGCATGAAACCATCGAAGAATCAATCATGCCGATCAAGGATTACATCATGCACGCCCACATCGGCAACTGCGTTATCAAAGACCCGGTTATGCCTGCCTATGGCGACATCCATCCACGCTTTGGCTTTGAAAACAGTGAAAACGGGTTGGACGAAGTTGTCCGTTTTTTAAAAGTACTGATGCAAATTGGATTTATCAGTGATAAAAAACGCCCGATTGTCAGTTTTGAAGTCAAGCCGTGGGGAGATGAAGACCCGGATCTGGTGGTGGCGAATGCAAAACGGATGCTTAATCTGGCCTGGTCTAAACTTTAATGACTATAAAAGCTTGTCACGCGAAGACGCAAAGAAAGTCAACTACATATAAGCAATAATTAACTCACCAAACAGGTGAATCGTTTTTTAATATGCTTTTGGCTTGCTTGGCATCTTTGCGAGAAAATATTTTACGATTTAAAATTTATTAGGAGTCTTAATATGAAAATTATTGTACTGGATGGACATACCCTGAACCCGGGAGATCTGAGCTGGGACAGCCTGAAAGAGCTTGGAGATGTGACGGTGTATGACCGTACTCCGGCAGATATGACTGTTGACCGTATCGGTAACGCCGAGATTGTGATCACCAACAAAACAGTAATAGACAAAAACATTCTGGATGCCTGTCCGTCAATCAAATACGTGGGGGTATTGGCCACAGGCTACAACGTGGTTGATGTTGCGGCTGCAAAAGAAAAGGGAATACCGGTTGCCAACGTGCCTGGCTACGGCACCAACTCGGTCGCACAGTTTGCCATCGCCCTGCTGCTGGAAGTCTGCCAGCATGTGGGTGAACATAGCCAAAGCGTCAGGGACGGGGAATGGATCAACAGCAAGGATTTCTGCTACTGGAAGCATCCACTGATCGAACTGGACGGCAAAACCCTGGGTATCATCGGAATGGGAACCATCGGCAAGAAAACAGCTGTAGTAGCCCAGGCGCTGGGCATGAAAATCCTGGTTAGCGGCAGTAGAAGGGTTGCAGAGTTGGAAAGTGACACTCTGAAATACGTTGAGCTGGACGAATTGCTTGCCAAGTCCGACATCATTTCCCTGCATTGCCCGCTGACTGACAATAACAAAGGGGTTATCAACAAGGGCAATATCGCCAAAATGAAGGATGGAGTGATTATTATCAATACTTCACGTGGTCCTTTGATCGTTGAACAAGATCTGGCAGAAGCACTCAACAGTGGTAAGGTTTATGCTGCAGCCATGGACGTCGTCTCAGTCGAACCAATCAAAGCTGACAATCCATTGCTGACCGCTAAAAACTGCATTATTACGCCACATATCGCCTGGGCACCGATAGAGGCGCGCACAAGGCTGCTGAATATAGCCGTGAACAATCTGAAAGGTTTTCTGGCGGGCTCACCGATAAATGTTGTAAATGGCTAGTTTTATTTGAGCTCACTCAAGGCAATGACAAGGATATTTCCTGAAAAACATTTTTAAAATTGCAGGGCAGGTTTTTCTTCTCTGGCTTATCTACTACCTGAGCAGCTGGATAGTGAAGCATTTTCACATCCCGCTGCCAGGCAGCGTATTGGGAATGATAATACTATTCACCTTGCTTTCCACAGGGATCATCAAAGAACAGTGGCTGACGGCAGCCGTCAACCCGCTGCTCAAGCATCTATCTTTTTTCTTCATTCCAATTGCTGTCGAACTGATGAACTGGGGGGATCTGTTTGTCAAAAAGGGCGTTCTGCTGTTTTTGCCATTGGTGATCAGTACGCTGGTTGCGCTCCTGGTTACGGGCGGAATTGTTCAGTTCCTCTCTAAAGCCGCTGAGGATAGGTCATGACTGTTTCCGCCATGACTGTTTTCTCAATACTGCTGACTGTCAGCCTGTATTTCATAAGCCTGAAAATCTATCTGAGGCTGAAAAATTCTCTGCTGACTCCTCTGCTGCTCAGTACCACGGCCATTATCCTGATTTTTAACTTTTCCGGCATAACTTTCGAACAGTACAAGCCGGCCAAAGATATCATGACCTTTCTGCTGGGCCCGGCCACCGTCGGACTGGCATTGCCGCTTTACCTCAACCGCAGGGTTCTGCTGGAAGCCATGTTTCCCATCCTGATCGGCATTGCCTGCGGGTCCGTATCTACACTGACAACAGCTGTACTACTGGCCAAGTTGAGTGGACTGGATAAGCTGCTAGTCACATCCATCGCCACAAAATCCATCACCGCCCCGATTGCCATCGATATCAACAATATTACCGGTGGCGATCCAGCCATAGCAGTGGCATTCGTCGTATTTACCGGCACATTCGGCTCCATGATCGGAGCAAGCCTGCTATCTTTGTGCAAAATTAGCAACCCGGTCGCCAGGGGGCTGGCCATGGGAGTCACAGCACACGGCCAGGGCACGGCTACAATCCTGCAGGAAGGCCAGACTCAGGGGGCAATGGCCGGAGTAGCCATGGCTCTGTCGGCGATTTTCATCTCCTTCATCGCCCCGTTTTATATCCCCTGGCTTTTATCGTCTTAATCACCATCCACTTTGTCCCCTTTACTTCCCCACCCCTGTTCTGCTATCACCATAGTATGAGTTCAACACCACCAATTCTGATAGAAGTGGCCGTGCCGCTTCCCATGGACAAGACCTTTCACTACAAGGTTCCCGAATCGCTCCTGCCGCAGGTTCAGCCGGGCAAGCGGGTCTTTGTCCCCTTTGGCGGGCGCAAGCTAACCGCTTATGTGCTGGGGTTTGTGGCAACAAGCGAATTCACCAGAATCAAGGAGATCATCTCCGTTTTAGATGATGAGCCGCTCTGGACTGATATTGAATTGGGCTTTTTCCGCTGGGTATCCAGCTACTACCTGCACCCGCTGGGAGAAGTTCTGAAAACCGCTCTGCCAAGCGGAATCAATCTTAAAAGCCGCAAAGATGACGGCAATTGTGAAACCATCAGCGGTGGCCGCAATATTCGCATGGAAGCATTCTACCTGCCGGTTGAAATAGCTCTGCCGGAAAGATCGCTGGGAGCAAAAGCAGCTGAAATACTGGAGCAGATCAAGTCGGATGGCGAAGCGTCTGGCGCTGACCTGCGTGGTCGCTTCGGGCAATGCGCACCCCAACTGAAACGTCTGGTTGAACTTGGGCTGATCCGTCGGGAAGAACGGGAACAGTTCCGTGATCCGTTCAAGGATGAGTCTGTGGAGCGTGATACTCCACGTGCGCTGATTACTCACCAGCAAGCTGCGCTGGACTGTCTGCTGACCGCCCTGGACAGCAAAAAGTTCGCGCCATACCTGCTGCACGGTGTCACCGGCAGCGGCAAAACTGAAGTTTACCTGCAGGCCATTGCCCATTGCCTGGAGATGGGCAGGAATGCACTTGTTCTGGTGCCGGAAATATCGCTGACTCCGCAGCTGGTGCGCCGATTCCGGGCCCGTTTTGGTGGCGGCATCGCCATTCTGCATAGCGGACTGTCCGATGGGGAACGCTATGACGAATGGCGCCGTATCAGGAGAGGACTGGCCAGGATTGTGATTGGCGCCCGTTCGGCCGTATTTGCCCCATTGGAAAGAATCGGTATCATCGTGGTGGATGAGGAACATGAAGCTTCCTTCAAACAGGCCGAAGGCCTGCGTTACAATGCCCGCGACCTGGCCCTGGTCAGGGGGCAACTGGAACAGACCACCGTGCTGCTAGGATCGGCCACCCCCCTGATAACAACACTTTATGCAGCAGAACAGGGTAGACTGGGGCTGATATCACTGCCGGAGCGGGTGCGCGGCATCCCCATGCCGATAGTAGAAACTGTCCCAATGCAAGGGATCAAGGAAGCTGTTTCACCGCAGTTGCAGAAGGCGCTGACTGAGACAGTTGAGAACAGGGAGCAGGCCATCATCTTTCTCAACCGGCGCGGGTTTGCCACCATTCTGATCTGCAGCGAATGTAACCAGCCGCTAACCTGCCCAAACTGCAGCGTGACCCTGACCTATCACCGCCAGCGCGGCCAGAGCGTCTGCCACTATTGTGACTACTCCGTACCGGCGCCCGGCACCTGCCCGGCCTGCGGATGTTTTGAGCTAAAAGAACTGGGGGCCGGTACGGAAAAGGTTGAGAATGATCTTTGCGAGCTGCTGCCTGAGGCGCGTATCCTGCGCATGGACAGTGACACAACTTCCGGCAAGGGGAGTCATAACCGGATCCTTTCCCGTATGGCCGATGCTACGGCAGACATCCTGATCGGCACCCAGATGATCACCAAGGGCCATGACTTCCCAGGTGTAACGCTGGTCGGGGTCATTAATGGTGATGCCGGACTGCATATGCCGGATTTCCGCAGCTCTGAACGGACTTTCCAGATCCTGTCCCAGGTTTTCGGACGGGCTGGCAGAGGCGATATGCCGGGCCGAGTTCTACTGCAGGCTCAGAACCCGGAACATTACGCCATTCAGTGCGCCATCAACCATGACAGCCACGGCTTCTACCGACAGGAATTGAACTTCCGGCAGGAAGCGGGCTACCCGCCATTTGCCCACCTGGCGGTAATCAATTTTTCCGGCACTGCGGAAAAAGCGGTTGAACATAGCAGCGAATCGGCGGCTGAACTACTGCAAAAACTCAAACAACAGCATAAAATCAGGGTTGAAGTCCTCGGCCCGGCACCATCTCCGCTTTACCGCCTTCGCGGCAGATTCCGCCGTCAAATCCTGTTGAAATCCCCCACCCGTAATGACCTGCGGCGCCTGATCTCCGCCTGGACAACAGAGCGGCAAACAGCTTCCAACATCCGTGAAATCATCGACATTGACCCAGTTGATATGATGTAAATTTTCGCTCCCCGCAAGTGCCTTTTCACCTGCCCAACAAAACATTGTTTTTTCCTTATGGTTTTACCATTGGCATCGCTCTTGCTAATTAAAAAACAACTGCGCCTTGTGTCAGCATATTTGCAATAAAACAGCATGCTTTGCCCGTTTATATGGCAGACACCTGTTTTCAATGCACATTAATCAAGCAGCAAACAGACTATCTTCTTCCGGAGTTACCGATGATCACCTTTACCGGCGTACACAAATGGTTTAAACAGCTGCACGTTCTGAACGACATCAATCTGCAGGTCAGCCAGGGTGAAGTACTGGTTGTCTGCGGCCCTTCAGGCTCCGGCAAATCCACCCTGATCCGTACGATCAACCAGCTGGAACCTATCAATCAAGGTAAACTTACCGTGGATGGCATGGATCTGTCTGACAAAAAAACAGACCTCAACCTGCTCAGGGCTGAAGTTGGTTTCGTTTTCCAGCAGTTCAATCTTTACCCTCATCTTACGGTGATCGACAACATCACCCTGGCTCCCATGAAAATCCGCAAGACCGGCAAAAAAGAAGCTGAAGAGCAGGCTATGATCCTGCTGGAAAGAGTCGGGTTGGCCGAGAAACGAAATGTTTTCCCTTCACAGCTGGCCGGGGGCCAGCAGCAGCGGGTTGCAATTGCCAGGGCGCTGGCCATGAAGCCCAAAATCATGCTCTTTGACGAGCCGACCTCGGCGCTGGACCCGGAAATGATCGGTGAAGTTCTGATGGTCATGAAAGACCTGGCCCAGACCGGCATGACCATGATTGTTGTTACCCACGAAATGGGCTTTGCCAGGGAAGTGGCCCACAGAGTTGCCTTCATGGACCATGGAGTTATTCTGGAAATTGCTCCGCCGGAGGATTTTTTCCTGAGACCGGAACACGAACGGGCCAAGAAATTCCTTAACCAGTTGCTGACACCCATGCATTGTGAATAAAAATATTTTCCGGCTAAAAATCACAATCCCGTGATTCTAATCCGGCCATAAAAAAGACAGGAGGATTTAACGTGAAAAAGCTTTTATCTCTGCTGGTTGTAACCACCCTGGTAGCATTGACCTCCGCTGCTGCATTTGCCGCAGACTCACTGGCTGAAATCAAGAAAAAAGGTGTACTGGTTGTGGGAGTAAAGGATTCTACTCCGCCTTTCGGTTACATCGATGAAAAAACCAGACAGATTGTCGGTTATGACATCGACTTCGTCAATTCCATTGCCAAGAAACTGGGCGTCAAGGTTGAGCTTAAACCTGTAACTTCAGCCAGCCGCATGCCGCAACTGCAGGAAAGCCACATCGACATCATCGCCGCCACCATGACCAAGAATGCTGAACGTGCCAAAGTAATCGACTTCAGCCATGCCTACTTTGTGACCGGGCAGAAGTTTATCACCAA
>JBGSQR010000454.1:0-4408 GCA_041737975.1 Geobacterales bacterium
ACTTCATCCGGGACACCGGCATACAGGTGGTTCTCGGCACATTCATTGCCACCTTCATTTACTGTCTGCTCACGCTTCGGGTGATTCGAAGCGGCGACAGCGGTTCGTTTGTTCCCCACCTCTCGATCACCATTGCCTTTCTCCTGGCACTGGCAAGCACCGTTGTCCTCATCTACTTTATCCAACATGTCTCTACCGCAATTCAGGCTGACAGCATCATCACCGCCGTTTACCGCGACCTGGAGACCGGCATCGACCGTCTTCTCCCAGAGCAGCAGGAACATGCGGTTGTTGAGCCAGGCCTTAATGACATCAGGTCTGCTCTTCCAGCTAAATTTGACCTTGAAGGATGGCCGGTTGCTGCGGAGAATAGTGGCTACCTTCAGGCAATTGATTACGACGGTCTGTCGAACGCCGCCATCGAGGGAGACCTTATACTTCGCCTCCACTTCCGGCCTGGGGATTTCATCGCTGCGGGGGAGAAGCTCCTCACACTCTGGCCACGGAAACATTGGGACGAAAAGCTAACCGCACGGGTGAATGACTCCTTCATCCAGGGACGGCAGCGAACCGACGAACAGGACATTGAGTACTCGGTGAATCAACTGGTGGAGGTCGCACTACGTGCCCTTTCACCCGGCATCAACGATCCCTTTACCGCCATGTCCTGTATCGACTGGCTCAGCGCGGCCCTCGGACATATAACCCAGCGGAAGTTTCCTTCTGCACTTCGCTACGACGAAAAAGTCAATCTCCGCCTCGTTATGGTCCCGCTTTCCTACGCCGAAATAGTCGAGTCGTCTTTTGGACAGATACGGCATGCCGCCGCCAGCCACGTACGGGTAATCCTCTGTCTTCTCGGCGCGATAGCCTCCATTGCCCCCCATATTCGAGTGGAGGAGCATCGCAAGGTACTTGAGCATCATGCGGACCTGGTGGCACAGAGCGGGCAACAGATGGCCCATTTAAAGGATGACCGACAGGCAATTGAAGATCGCTACCATCTGACTCTGCAGGCCCTCCGAAGGTGAGATGGCAGTAGAACAGTTTTCTTGTGCTGTTCAGAGACAAACGGAGAACAAAATGCTTCAGAAGCAACATAATGAATAGCGGTAGAGCCCACATAGCACCTGTACCTTTTTTGCGAAAACTGGCCGTACGAGTTGCGCATAGCATGATGAAGGACAACTGCGACGTGTACGCGGCCCAGATGGCCTTTTACTTCTTCTTTGCCCTGTTCCCCTGCATGCTCTTCATGACCACCCTGCTCGCCTACCTGCCGGTACCGGACCTGCTGCAGATAGTGTTGAAAATCCTGGGGCAATTCATGCCAACCTCGGTTCTCTCCCTGGTAGAGGAGAATCTCCGCGCCCTGATCAGCGCACGCCAGGGCGGTCTACTCTCCATCGGGGCATTCCTGTCGCTCTGGACCGGATCAAGTGCTGTGATTGCAATCATGACCGCGCTGAATGTTGCCTTCGACATCGAAGAAAGTCGTACATGGCTGAAGGTGCGTCTGATTTCCGTTCTGCTGGTGTTCGCCTTATCCATCTTCGTCATTTTCTCCCTGCTGCTGCTTGTCTTCGGTCCACAAATCGGCGTCTGGATAGCATCCCTTGCAGGCCTCGGCAACACCTTTACCCTTGCCTGGAACATCCTTCGCTGGCCTGTTATCCTAGGCCTGATGACATCGGCCCTGTCAGGAATTTACCGCTTCGCACCAGCAAAGCGGCCTTCATGGCGGGAAACGGTTCCCGGCGCTGTTGCGTCCACGGCGGTATGGGTTATTATTTCACTCTCCTTTTCCTTTTACGTGAACAATTTCGGGTCCTATGACAAAACATACGGAAGCATCGGTGCGGTAATAGTGCTGCTCGTCTGGATGTATGCCAATGGCTTCGCGATTCTCCTCGGTGGAGAGATCAATGCCCGGATAAAGGATCTGCAGTACGAGCAGGAAGCTGGAATAACAAACAAGGAAGGCAGACACATGCGCAAGGAAATTATTTCAAAGAAAACCAGCAAGAGCTGATCAGACGAACTGGAGTGGCTCGATTTGGCAGTTATAGCGAATGCTGAACTCACATCAAGAGCATCAGGGCGTTTAGTCACCTCAATTCATCTATCATATATGACAGTTATGCCAAACTTAACGGATTCAGTTGGCAGTTGCCCTTTTCCCGTCTCAACTTGTCTCCATTTCACCTCATACAATCAGTCTGTTTCAATCGCAATATCCTCATATCACACCTGGCACGTTAGTTGCGTTTTACTTTCGACCTGCCCATTCTCACCGGTTTGGAACCCGGTGTTGACAGCTACCAGGGTACTGACCAAGAAATTATAATCTGGCAGATGAGTGCGGCATTCTTTATCCGGGGCAATAATCTCTGTTGCTGGATAGTTAGACATAATGACTAATTTCATCGTGACACCGCTATTTGCATATTTTAAGAAGATATGAAAAAGCGAAAGCCCTATGCAGCTTTTATCAGGGCTAAAAATCAGGAGGTCGATAATGAAGTTTAATGATATTACACGCGGCACTGGACTTGAAGCTCTTGGAATTATCAATGCAAATATAATTTACTGGACACCTCCTACTTCGGTGCTTTATGAGCAAATAGTGAGGCGCAATGAAGGTCTGCTTTCACACCTGGGTGCTGTTGCGGTCAAGACCGGGCACTACACAGGGCGGGCAGCAAACGATAAATTCTTTGTGGATGAACCCATCTGTCACGACAATATTGCCTGGGGTAAGGTAAATCGTCCTTTTGATCCAGTAAAATTCGAGATCTTGTACAAACGGATGTGTGCCTATATGCATGGACGCGATTTGTTCGTTCAGGATTGTTTTGCCGGAGCCGACAAAGACCACCGCCTGCCGATCCGTGTTATTACAGAAAAGGCCTGGCACTCGCTGTTTGCCCGCAATATGTTTGTCTCTGCAACAAACAATGAGCTGGAAAATCATATCCCGCAATTCACCCTCATTGATTTGCCAAGTTTCCATGCAGTCCCCTCCATTGATAAAACCAACTCAGAAGCGTTCATCATTATCAACTTCGCCCGCAAAATAGTCATTATCGGCGGCACCAGTTATGCCGGTGAAATCAAAAAAGCTATTTTCACTATCCTCAACTACCTCTTACCGGTAGAAAAAAAGATTATGACCATGCACTGCTCAGCCAATGTGGGCAAAAATGGTGATACAGCCATATTCTTCGGTTTGTCCGGCACCGGGAAAACCACTCTCTCCGCTGATCCTGACCGTTCACTGATCGGAGATGATGAGCATGGCTGGGATGACAAAGGTGTCTTTAACTTTGAGGGTGGCTGCTACGCCAAAGTAATCAAGCTTTCCAAAGAAGCGGAACCGGAAATTTATGAAACGACCCGCCGATTCGGTACCATTCTGGAAAACGTGGCCATAGACACCCACACGCGCCGGGTTGATCTGAATGATGACAGCTTTACAGAAAACACCCGCGCTTCCTACCCACTGACGCACATTCCCAACATAATAAAGAGCGGTTGTGGCGGCCATCCTGTCAATATCATCATGCTTACATGCGATGCATTCGGCGTTCTGCCTCCCATTGCCCGCCTCACCCCGGAACAGGCCATGTATCACTTTCTGTCAGGTTACACGGCAAAAGTTGCCGGTACCGAGGCCGGAATAACCGAACCATCCGCAACTTTCTCTCCCTGCTTTGGCGGCCCGTTTATGGCGCTGAATCCGACTGTCTACGGTGAGCTGCTGCGGGCCAAGATTGCCAAGCACAATGTTATCTGCTGGCTTGTGAATACCGGCTGGAGCAGAGGCGCATACGGGGTTGGTTCCCGTATGAAAATTGCCTATTCGCGGGCATTGGTCAATGCAGCACTGGATGGGACACTCAATACCGGTTCTTTTGAAAAAGACACTTTCTTCGGCCTTGAAATTCCGAAAAAATGCGACGGTGTGCCGACTGAAGTCCTCAATCCGCGCAATACCTGGGCTAACAAGGGTCTATATGACAAAACAGCCGCTAAATTAGTCGGAATGTTTAAAGAAAATTTCAATCAATATACCCCACTCGTATCAAAGTCAGTTTCAGCAGTGCTGAGCGTCACTGCCGCCGTTTGACCAAGATCGCTGCACTTGAGAGAGAGGCAACAAAATCATGAATAATAATCCGCTCGTGCATGAATCAGTTAATCCACTCATTCTGACCATCAATGGTGGTTCGTCTAGCATCAAGTTCGCCCTGTTCGAGGTCGGTGACTCACTCCGTCGAATTGACGTCCGTGTCATCCCTACAGACGAAGAATTGATGATCGCGCACTCGGTATGGTGTTTGGAGGGATCCGCGAGCGAGTGGAAGGTTTCGTCAGGCGCGGAGCCGGCGCTTGAAGGTGACATCAC
>JBGSQR010000465.1:0-2849 GCA_041737975.1 Geobacterales bacterium
CGGTCATTTCTTTGAAGGAAAAAGGTTTCTGGATAAAACTGACACCGCTGTCCAGTATACCACGGTTTGTAATTACATCTGACGTATAGCCGGACATGAACAGACTTTTGAGCTTTGGATTGTTCGCCATAAGTATATTGGACAGGTCGCGGCCATTCATTTCCGGCATGACCACATCAGACAGCAACAGACTGATTTATCCCTTATGCTCACTGGCCAACCGGATCGCTTCATCCGGGTTGTTTGCAGCCAGAACTGTATAGCCATGTTTTTCCAGCATCAGCGTAGTCATCTTCAGAATAGCCAGTTCATCCTCCACAACAAGTATTGTATCCTGACCGCGCATGAAGGTCTCGGGAGATTTTTCCGGCTGTTCCGTTTCTACCATGCTCTGATACCTGGGCAAACAGATGGTAAACCTGGTACCTTGACCCGGCTCACTCTTTACGTTAATAAACCCGTTGTTCTGTTTAACAGCACCGTAGACCGTGGCCAGACCAAGTCCCGTCCCCTCGCCAACCGCTTTAGTAGTAAAAAACGGTTCAAAGATCTGCGATTGCGTTTCTTTATCCATACCGCAACCGGTATCACTGATGCTGAGACTGACAAACATACCGGGCTTGAAATCGGAACTACGGGCGCAGGTATCCGTGCAGGCAGAAACATTCTTAGTCTCGATAGTAATGCTGCCGATATCGGAGATGGAGTCACGGGCATTAACACAGAGATTGGCCAGAATCTGATCAATCTGGGAAGGATCAACCTTGACCGGCCACAAATACGTTTCCGGCAGCCAGTTAAGAGATATATCCTCCCCGATCAGACGTTGCAGCATCTTGAGCATGCCGCTGATCGTCTCGTTCAGATCCAGCACACGAGGCGCCACAGTCTGTTTCCTGGCAAAGGCCAGCAGCTGGCGGGTCAAATCGGCGGAGCGTTCAGCGGCCTTTTGTATTTCACGCATCTCCTCAAACAAAGCATCGTCCGGCTGCATATCCATCAGGGCCATACCGCTATGACCAAGAATTACGGTCAACATATTGTTAAAATCATGGGCAACACCACCTGCCAGGCGTCCCACAGACTCCATTTTCTGGGCCTGATACAGTTGGGCTTCCAGGAGAGATTTTTCTTCAACGGCCTTGCGATGCGCCGCAAACTCCTTTTCAAGCTCACTGGTGCGCTCCGCCACAAGCACGGCCAGACGATCCTTTTCCTGTCGCAGCAGCAGGTTGACCTTTTTGATTTTGACCATGGCCTGAATCATGACCTTCAATTCCAGTTCATCTATCGGCTTGGAAAGAAAGGCCTCTCCGCCAACCTCTACAGCCCTGATGCGTTTAGAACGATCCGTCTCCAGAGCTGTTAGAAAAATCACCGGAATGTGCTGCGTACCTTCCGTGGATTTTAGCCGCTGACAGACTTGAAAGCCATCCATGCCGGGCATGATAATATCCAGCAGAATAACGTCAGGCTGTTCCTTGCTTGCCTGTTCTAAGCCATCCAGACCGTTTAGGGCGCTGATGAATCTGACACCGGGAAAAGCATCACTCACTATGGCCTTCAGGCTGATCAGATTATCCTGAATGTCGTCTATTGCCAGTATTTTCAAAGACTCAGGCACCATGCAACTTCTCCCTGATTACCTCTTCCAGCTGTTTCCAATCGATCGGCTTGGAAACATAACCATCAAAACCTTTTGACAGAATTTCCTCCCGATTGCCGATCATGGCGCTGGCTGTGACCGCAATTACCGGTATCAACTTGAGCTCCGCATTATTCTTGATAGCATCAAGAGCCTTGTATCCATCCATGACCGGCATGGAAATATCCATCAGAATCAGGTCCGGCCTGTGCATCAGGGCCAGCTCAAAACCGACCTGCCCGTCTCCGGCTTCCAGTACGTTACAGCTCTCCTGCAATAAGGCCCTGATAGTCCGCATATTATCGTGGTTGTCTTCCACTACCAGAATTTTCGGCTTACCCACAATCGGACCCCTGACAACCTGCGAAGGCTTGACAGGCTCTACTTCCACATTGGTTGCAACCATCCTGCCTACGGCTGCCAGCAGTTCAACCCTGTTGACATCACCCTTTTGAATCAACTGATAGATATGATTTCCGGTCAGGAAACTCAACTCATCTTTGGTTACATGTTTGGCGGTCAGGATCAGTACCGGAATATGAGCGGTTTCTTCCATGCTGCGAATACCCTTCAAGACATCAAACCCGTCCACCTCAGGCATCATCAGGTCAAGGATCATGGCGTCCGGCAGACTCTTGACGATCTGTTCAAGCGCTTCTCTGCCGTTCTTTGCCAACTGTACGGTGTATCCCTGCCCGACAAGAATATCTTTGACTTGAATAATAGCAGACTCATTATCTTCCACAACCAGGATCCTTTTTCCATATCCGGTTGCTGTTACAGATGGGGTTCGCGGTTTTACTGCCGGTATGTATTCCGTAACCTCCACCGGATTTCCGGTTGTGGCCGGGGTGTCAATTTTCAATGGCAACCGAAGCGTAAAAACAGACCCCTTGCCCGGCGTGCTTGCAACGTTAATGCTGCCACCAAGCATAATGGCATATTTCCGGGCAATGGAAAGTCCAAGACCGGTACCGCCATAATTCTTGGTGGTACTTTCATCGGCCTGGCGGAATTCTTCAAAGATACAGTCCAGCTTGTCAGCAGCAATACCGATACCGGTATCAACGACATCAATCTGGACAGCACCATCACGTATTTCCGCCTTGATTTCCACTGATCCATGAGAAGTAAACTTTACCGCATTGGCCACCAGATTCTGCAGTATGTGACGACACTTGGTAAAATCACTGCGGATCAGCGG
>JBGSQR010000516.1:0-3066 GCA_041737975.1 Geobacterales bacterium
CTTTGTAAGGAAGCAGGACCATGTCTTTTTCACCGCGTCCGTTGGTGGCATAATTCCACATCAATGCCATCATTGCGGCCGGGTTTTTTCTTGTTTCAGTACAGCGTGTAATCTCATCACATTTTCGCGCACCTTCAAGCATTGCATTAATGTCAATACCCTGAAGAGCGGCCGGCAACAAGCCTACTGCAGACATAACCGAAGTCCGGCCGCCGACCCAATCCCACATGGGGAAGCGTTCAATCCAGCCTTCAGACTTAGCCACTTTGTCCAGTTCACTGTTATTACCTGTAATTGCCACCGCATGACGTGAAAAATTCAGACCTGCTTTCAGGTAGGCTGCTTTTGCTTCCAGCATGCCGTTACGAGTCTCCTTGGTTGAACCGCTTTTGGATATCACAATAGCCAATGTTTGTGACAATCCAATGCCGATCTGAGTTAAAACGCGGTCAATGCCATCCGGATCCGTATTGTCCAGAAACCATGGTTTGATTGGATCAGAAGGGGAGGCAAGTGCATCAGCAACAAATTGCGGACCAAGTGCTGATCCACCGATTCCGATAATCAAAATATTAGTGAAAGGTTTACCATTGGCTGCATTGATTTTGCCCGTATGGATATCATTTGCAAAAATAGTTATTTGAGACAGACAATTTTCAATTTCGGTTCGAAGTTCTGCATCCGGGGCAAGCTTACTGTTTCTGAGCCAGTAGTGGCCTACCATGCGACCCTCGTCAGGGTTTGCAATTTCACCTTTTTCCAGTGCAGCCATGCTATTAAACATTTTTTGAATTTGTGGCTCTAAATTGCTAAAGTATGTTTCATCAAAATTCATTCGGCTGATATCAAGTGTAAGTCCTATTTCAGGGCAGCTGCATAGATTTGATTTGTAGCGGTTCCAGAGGGCTGAATTGTTCATCGGTTGCTCCTTTGGCATAAATAGTCTGATAAAATATTATTATTGGCTAAGTATGCCATATTGTTTTGATTATTCAAGTTATTAATAGCTGTATACAGTTGTCAGATTTAATGCCACCTCAACCAGGCTCTTTACATCTGATGTATTTAAATGTATTAATTATGCCTATTTCACTTTAAGGAGAATTTTTCATGCGAATTTCAATCAATCTGGGAAGCTCATTATTGGGCAGAGCTTTACAGGAACAACTAATAAAACATCCTGATATCAGTGGTGTAATGATGATGTGTGATAATTCTCATTCAACAGATTTTGTTCCTGATTTTGTAATTATCGATCCACATACCGTAGGAAATGAAAAAGCTGATTGTCAGATTCGCACCAAGAGTGTTCTGTTGGATTATGGCTTGAGCGAAGAAGCACTATCATCTTTAATTATTTACAATAAAATTGATGGAATAATTGCTACAGACGTAGATATTAACCTTTTGGTCAGAGCATTTAAGGCTATCGGAAATGGGCAAATATGGATTGATAATAACAAAATCAAGGCATTGGTAAATTTTGCAGAAAATTCTAAAGAAACAATAGAGGCCGGAACATTGACCACTAAGGAACGCGAAGTAGTCATTCTTGTTTCGGAAGGGCATACCAATAAACAAATTGCATCCAGTTTAAATGCCAGTGAGCAAACAATTAAAACTCATCTAAATAGTATTTTTAAGAAACTGAGTCTTGCTCGTCGTACGCAGTTGGTTCCGCTTGGTATGAAACTGAAAACCTCAAGATCCCTCTAGGTTACATTTCTCCCGTATATTCATATGTTTATGCAATACCCCCTTCTCTGAAATAACCATTAGTATTAGTCCTTTTTACTATCAAAAATGACCTGTTGACCGATTGTTACCCATTTTTTGCCGTGCTATAACCATAACATCAAAATAAGTACTTATTAATTTAAGCCTATTTTTAAATTTGAATTTTATTAAAGGGGTAAGGAATGCAATCGAATAAAAATAATAATATAGATAAGTTACGCGCAGCACTTTTAGATGTTGAAAAATTAAAATCGGCACTTTTAAACATTGGTGACGGAGGAATGGATCAAGTTAATGGACAATTTGACGAATTTGCACAATCCGGGTTGCAGGTTGAGGCAATTATAGTTGGTACATATAACAATATGCTGATTCTCCAGGTTGCTGGAAGCCAAGCCAGGTATATATCAGTAATCTGTGATAATTGCCTGAAGTTCAAGATAGGGGAAAGAATAACTCTAGACAGCTCGGAACTCAAAAGAGCAGATGTCAGCAAAAATATCTATACGTATTCTAAGGATATATCTTGTGAACATGCTAATCAAAGCTGTCATTTAGACTGTAAAGATTTAACTGCAACTTTATAAAACAGTGTGGATAGTATTGATTTAAAGGAGGTGAGTCAAATGTGATCATCAGTAAACAATCTATTGGATAATTCAAGTAACAAAAATTTCAATACTAAAAAGAAAAAGGAGTTTACAAGAAATGAAAAAGTTAACGGTTTTATTAATGATGGGTCTGTTTTTGTTGTGTGGCGCAGGAAATCTGATGGCTGCAAATCAGGGTAGTAAAGATGAGGCTCAGGCACTTGTTAAGAAAGCGACAGATTATATCCAGAAAAATGGCAAGGAAAAAGCAATTGCAGAATTTAATAACCCAAAAGGTCAATTTGTTGATCGTGACCTCTATATATTTGCCTATGACTTTACCGGAACCAATGTCGCTCTGGTAACCAATCCGTCAATGGTCGGTAAAAACCTGATCGACATGAAGGACGCTGACGGTAAATTGCTTATTAAAGGTCTGATTGATGTGGCAAACAAAGGAGGTGGCTGGTATGACTACAAGTGGTCACACCCAGTGACCAAAGAAACCAAAGCCAAAGCATTTTACGTTATCAAAGTAGATGACAATCTCTGGCTTGGGTGTGGTGTTTATCTCTAAAACTCAATAAACTTGAAGTTTATATAAAAAAGAGAGGTGGGAAATATCCCATCTCTCTTTTTTTTGCATATGTAAATAAGGTTACTTTTTCAGATTGTAGAAAACGTCGTGCCCCTTGAATAGTGCGGTGTAGTCCAACTCATCTTCAATGCGCAGCAACTG
>JBGSQR010000540.1:0-5307 GCA_041737975.1 Geobacterales bacterium
CGGGCTTCCGGCCAGGTAGAATCAATCAGGACCACATGACTGATGCCGGTCAAATCATCGCTGGTCGTATCAGCAGCACCCGGGAAAAGCAGCGCCACACCACCCGCCTCTATCTCTTCCATCAGTCCAACCGGTGGATTCATACGGCTCCAGCGAATCTGTTCAGCATCACTTCCCAACACTTCAAGCACCACTTTACCGGTATTGGACCGCTTACCAAATTCTCTTTCATGTGTTAGCAGGGTAAATTTCATCAAATACGCCTTATTCTATACTTTTAGTAATTTTAATCACAATAAACAGAAAAATATTTAATTTCAGCAGGGTAACATATCAAATCAGGATTGAAAACCGTTCTCCCATGCCTCCTACCGCTTGACTCATCAGAACAATTTCCGTATAGTCACGAAATATAGCAATTCGATAGTCGACAATACTTAACCATTCGCGAGAGTGGGGCGGAAAGCCTAGAGGGTCTCATAGAGACAGCCAGGATGCCGAAATATCAATTTCGGTATCCTGGCTGTTTTTTTGTTTAATGAGAATTTAATTCCGACTTTAAATATCTTATGAAATCAATGAAAGGAGATCACATGTCCAAAGCAACCGCCCGCCACATTTTTGTGCTTACGCTGGAAGAGTGCGAGCTGCTTAAAAGCCAGATTGAAGACGGTGCTGATTTTGCCCGATGCGCCATCAAATATTCAATCTGCCCTACCGGGGTAAATGGTGGTGAACTGGGAGAACTCAAACCGGGACAGCTGATAAAAGAATTGGATCAGCTGATCTTTAAAGAACCGGTCGGCAAAGTATTGGGGCCTATAGAATCAAAATTTGGATATCATCTGATTGAAATAACCAGCCGCTCGTAACAACTTACATCACATGAAATAAAAAAAGGTGACCAATCGGTCGCCTTTTTTTATTTAGCAGCACAATCAAAAAAGCAAATATTTACTGTTTGCCAAGCATGGTTTCAACCGCTTCAAAATATGCAATTTTATTGATATCCATAATGTTGTTGTGATTTCCACGTTCGAATATAATCAGTTGTTTCGGCTGATTGGCCCAGCCATAAAGCCGTTCTGCATGATTTACATCAAGCAGATCGTCGTTACGAGTGTGCATCACAAGTGTTCTACCCTGAAACGAAGCCAGCTTGCTGCGCTGATCCAGATCACGGTCAACGGCCTCCTGCAAACCAGCCAGATCAGTACCCAACTGCCACGGTTCGACCCGTACCAAAGTCCGTTCCAGAGGATCGGCAATACCGCTTTCAATTATCAGCCCGGCGGCCTGGGGAAATAACCCGGCACCATGAACTGCGTAAATGGACCCGAGTGAGCGCCCAAAGAAGATTATGGTTTTCGGATCCACTTCGGAAGCGGTTACGATCTTCGCCACATCAGCCAGCATGGAAACCAGAGCAGGTGTTCCACTGGACATACCGTACCCTCGATACTCAGCCAGCAGCAGATTGGCCCCCAAAGAAATAATCTTCTCTTCAAATTCCCCAACATAGTCGGCAACAGTTTCACCGTTACCATGGAAATGGATTATTGTCGGTGCACCACTGCTGATCTTCCGGTAACGGCAGCCAAGATGATATCCTTCACACTGGACATAAAACGGGTCTTTAAAAGGATTGGCCCAGGGGTAGAAAAGGCCGCCGGAAAGAACCGGGTGATCCAGTGGTGAACGCAAAGATGTGCTCATCTTCAACCTCCTTGTCTACGGCCCCTGAAGCTTATCCTGAACGCTTTTGACCTTGTCTTCCATGGTCTGATCACGGTCCGTCCTGGTACCGAGTTTTATGGTTGTTGTTATGCGCGGTGCGCCCATTTCATGAACAACTTCATGACAACGCTTTATAGCAACAAAAACATCATCCCACTCACCTTCTATATTTGTCCCGTAAGAGTGCAGCGAAGTTTTAAGTCCGGCATCAGTCAGCACTCTCTCGCAAGCAGCAACATAGGTTGACACTGAGACCCCGACACCCATGGGTACAACACATAAATCAACAAGTACTTTCATGTTCTGTTGCTCCTTGTTTATTTCTGACTAACGTACAATGCCTGATCAATATCTGCAATAATATCTCCTGCATCCTCAATGCCGATGGAAAGCCGGATCAGGTCCGGCTTTACGCCACTGGATTTCTGTTGTTCTTCCGTCAGCTGACGATGGGTCGTGCTGGCCGGATGCAGCACGCAGCTGCGGGCATCCCCCACATGAACAACCAGAGCCACCAGCCTGGTCGCCTCCATGAATTTGCGTCCCGCCTCAGCCACCCCTTTGATACCGAAGGTCAATACACCACTGCACCCCTTGGGAAGATATTTCAAGGCCCGATCATGGGTCGCATGGCTGGAAAGGCCTGGATAACAGGTCCAGGAAACCAGCGGATGGGTTTCCAGAAATTTTGCTACAGCCAGCGCATTATCACTGTGGCGCTGCATGCGCAAATGCAGGGTCTCCAGACCAAGATTGAACAGGAACGAGTTCAGCGGCGCCGGTGTAGCACCCAGGTCACGCATCAACTGGACACGGGCCTTGATGATATAGGCCATTGGACCGAAGGTTTTGACGTATTCCAGGCCATGATAGCTCTCATCCGGCTCCACCAGCTCAGGAAAACGTCCGCAGCTCCAATCGAATTTGCCGCCATCCACTATCACCCCGCCAACGCTAGTTGCATGGCCGTCGATATATTTGGTGGCTGAATGAATGACAATATGGGCACCATGTTCAAACGGGCGGCAAAGGTAGGGAGTGCCGAAGGTATTGTCGATCAACAGCGGTGTCTGCATCTCGTTGGCAATGGCGGCGAACTTCTCGAAATCCAGCACATTCAAGCCGGGATTACCGATAGTCTCGGCAAACAGGCAGCGTGTAGTCGGGCGGAAGGCCTTTTTGATCTCTTCGGCAGAGGCTTCCGGATCCACAAAAGTCACCTCGATACCCATCTTGGGCAGTGTCACGGCAAACAGGTTATAAGTGCCTCCATAGAGTGTGCTGGCAGAAATCACATGCTGGCCGGACCGGCAGATATTCATGATCGCCAGAGTTGTGGCGGCCTGGCCGGACGAGGTTGCCATGGCGCCTACCCCACCCTCCATCTGGGTGATCTTTGTTTCAAAGCCATCGGTGGTAGGATTGGCCAGACGGGTATAAAAGAAGCCGGCCGCCTCCAGATCAAACAGCTTGGTGACATGCTCGGCACTATCATACTTGAACGTGGTACTCTGAATGATCGGCAGAATACGCGGCTCACCTGACTTGGGCTCATAGCCCCCCTGTACGGCAATGGTGTCAATTTTCCAGTCTGGATTCATAGGGAAAACTCCTTATTTTGATATTATTATAGCCTATTTCAAAACGTCATGAGGAGACAGTTATGCAAGGCGCAAGCAAGAGAGGGAGCGAGGCGTCCCCTTATGTACGTTGAGCTTCCGAGCGAGCGGCAACGAAGCAGAACTGGCCCGCAGTAGTTTTGCAAGAGGCTCATTACTGAAAAGCCACCGCTGACTCTCCCTCAGTATAAACCTGAATCGAGATTTTATCCTTCTGGACAATCATATCATTGAACTTGAGGGTCTTGATATCTCCCTTAAAAATTACATTTTCCGCCAGCTGCATTCTCTCAAGCGCCTTACCTGCCATCTGGCGTGATTTTTCCAGCTGCTCACTCATGTTCATATTCAGTTTTTCCTGAATCATGCTCCTGATTGTGCCATGAAGCAGCCAGTCACCCGACTTGAGCAACAGGCTCTGGGTCTGCATATCAAAATCCACATCCACCAGGGAAAAGATGTTTGTTTGTGGGTCAAAGGCTGGTTTGGCAGTCAGATAAAAAATACCGTCCAACGCTCCTTCCGTCTGCAGCTTGACGACCAATTTATCGCCATTGCCATACAGATCGAAATCCTTGATAACAATACTCTTGCCGTCATTTACAAAAGGTTTATTCAGCAGCAGAGTAGACGCTATAGAGCGCAGATCCTTGTAGAAAAGATCGGTGTGCAACGCTATACGAAAGGTTTTATCAAAGGTGCTGACCAGCTTCAGATCTGGCAGGACAGACGGCGACTGACCGGCCGGCTCCGGTCCAACCACCAGTTCTGCAAAAGTACTGATGCCGACGCTCAACTTGACGCTGTTATTATGGGCATACATGGGATAATGCATGACCTCGCTAGGGGTCAACTTCAACCAGGCATTATAATTTTTATCCAGCAAGACCGGTTTGTGGGCAGTATTCCACACATTGGCAATCTGCGCTTTCAGGGGAAACAGGTCATTGATGTTCTGTGAGATTTGAGCTGACAGCATCTGCTGTAAAGGCAGGGTAACATCGTCCACAATCTTGCGCGGTTTGAATTTAACAAAACCGATGCCGACCTCTTCGGCCATCAGGTCACTCAATCCGAGATAATGGACTTCTGTTCTCACTCGCCAATCAGAACTAACACCGGCATTGACCCTGAATTTAAGATTCAGCGGAACAACCGGGGTTTCAAACATGCGGTAGCTCAATGACATGGTGATCGGGACCGTAATATACAGGTAATTATCGGCGGCACTGATGGAGATATCGCCATTGCGGAGCACATCAGTTGCCAAACCGCTGGTCTTTGTGGAGCCTTTATACAGTTCATTTCGGAGAGTCCGATTGAGAACCCTGGCAAGATCATCGGTCGAGGTTTCAATAGGTACGTTAAGCGTTGATACCTCGCGCTTCAATTCCATGCGGAAAGCCTCCTCAATAGGTCGCTCAGCCACAAGCGGCTTGCTGGCGCAGGCACAAATGGTGGAGCCAAGCAAAGAAACTGCAAACAGTGACAATAGACGTTTCCCGGCAGACATTATGTTGTTCCTTTCTTCTCCCCTCCCTTGACGGGAGGGGCTGGGGGTGGGTGAAGCTGCATACTTTTGATCTGTTACTTAATCTCATTCAGCAAACCATCCAGCTTTGGCACTTCATCCAACTTTGGCACTATAGCCGACGACATGGGCAGCTGTTTCGGTATCGGCAACGGAGGTAAAAGTTCTCCACCATGTTTTGGACAGTATTCATAAGGCTCTGTGCCGGCAACAAAGAACTCGTCCCTCTTTGTCGGACAGGCCGGTGCTGCAAGCTTACCGGTAGTCGGGTCGATGGAAACAGCAACAACAGTTTCCGGTCTCTGAAAATCCACAACCGGTTTGCCGGCCTGTGCTGATCGCATGTATTGACCCCAGATCGGTGCTGCTATTGCTCCGCCGGTAAATCCTCTGCCGCCGGATTTCGGCTTGTCATGACCG
>JBGSQR010000596.1:0-4603 GCA_041737975.1 Geobacterales bacterium
CCACATGGCCGTTTGCAGTCTGCTGCACCGCTTTCTGCGGCACAACCACGGCATTGGGTCGCACAGCCCCCTTAAGATAGGCCTTCACAAACATGCCGGGACGCAGAGTATTCTTGGGGTTAGGAATATCGGCCCGGACCATAAAGGTTCCGGTTTCCTTGCTGTAGGACGGGTCTGCAAAATTGACTACACCGGACTGGGGATAGCGGCTGCCGTCGGAGAGTTCAAGTTCGACAGTATAGCGGTTATCTTTTGGCCTGATGAGCTTGCCGCTCTCCACTTCATGTTTAAGATCGGTCTGCTGGTTTTGTGACACACTGAAATCAACCCAGACCGGATTGATCTTGGCCACATAGGTCAGGGTGGCAGACGGACTGCCTGCGGCCACATAACCGCCTTCACGTATTTTGGATTGGCCGGAAACACCGCTGACCGGAGATGTAATGGTGGTATAACTCAGGTCCAGATTGGCCTTGTCCAAATTGGCCTGGGCCTGTTGCAGACCGGCTTCAGCTGACTTCACAGCACCGATGGCATTATCCAAATCGCTTTTACTGGCCGCATTCTGATCAGCCAGTGGTTTGATCCGGTTATAGCTGGCCCTGGCTGTCCATAACTGGGACTGAATGATTTCCAGCTGTGCCCGGGCAGCATCGGCAGCCGCAACGAAAGGCTTCTTGTCAATCTGAAACAGCACCTGTCCTTTACTGACCGGCTGACCTTCCGGATAGCTGATCTTTTCCAGAAAGCCGCTGACCCTGGCCATGATATCCACCTGGTGAGAGCTCTGGATCTGTGCAACAAACGGGAATTCAGCCGGAATTGTACGGGATTGAGTCGTTACTGCCACTACTTCGGCTACTGGTAACGGTCCTTTTGTTTTTTCATTTTTGCTGCAACCGGCAAGGGAAAATGCAAACAGTGACGTAATACCAAAGATGATTGCCAGACATGATTTATGAGGAAGATTGATATTAACTGACATACTTTGCCCCCGCTTAGTGATGTTATTATTCTTAAAAGTCATTGTTTTCAGCATATAAATCACTTTTCATTATCTGTAATGCGCTGGGTAACCTGCAAGGAAACCAGCCGCGCCAGCAGAGTCGCCGGGAATAACTGGCCGATAAGCGCTTCAAAAATCACGAATAGTCGCGCAATCGGATGAACAGGAATAATGTCGCCGTAACCCAGAGTAGTCAGGGTAACGAAACTGAAATAGGTAAATTCCGAATCCTTGATAAAAACAGACAGTCCTGCAGCCGTTGGCGTAACAAACAGGGAGCCTGGTTGATGCAACTCAATTAATCGATAGATGGCCGACCAGGTAATCCCGATCAGAATATATGTTGCGACAGCCCCCTGTACCCGACTGCCGGTAACCGGTCCCTCCTGAAAAGCATACCGTAGAAATACCCAGGTCAGCATTGCCAGATAACAGAGAGAAACAATGGCGGAAGCGGTTTGCAGAAGATGACTTTCCGGGTTGAAATGCTTCAGCCAGATCAGGACAAAAGCAAGCAGCGCCACAACAGCAGCTCCGATCCGAGGGAGAAGTTTGTTTGATACGGCGGCAATGCCGGACAACAGGATCAGCGAAAAGAAAAAAGTGCTCAGAAATCTGCCAAGATCTGATGACAGAAGCGGAGCCAGCATAAAGGCCAGAAACAACAGCAGCAGATGTGCGGATGGGCCGCTTTCACCCCACCAGAAGGAGGAAAATCGAGTATGGATGCTATTCTGGCTGCTGTTTTTCATAACAATGCGCCCCTCAAACAGACCTCATCAATAAAGTATGAGACCGCATCCACAATAGATAACGGTCTCACACGGTCTAATATTTACAGGTTTTTTTACTGTCAGCATCAAAGTATTTACTTACTATACCCTGCGACAACCTATTCCCATCTACCCAATCATTCAGGCACATTTTGGCTGACCAGTTCCGAGTATTGATTGAGACACTCTCAGGATACCATCCATCAGTTTTGGCGTTGTTTCCGGTAAAGGCATCAGAAAAAGTAAAAGCCACTCTACTGAGATCTTTGATATCCGGTCCGGAAAATGAGAAAGTATCACTTTTTCCTTTTTTAAATTGATCGCCATCCTTCGAGCCAATATTCTTTGATCCAGTCCATCCACCTGATCCGTAAATATCCATATCTATTTTTTCGTCCGTATCGGCATTATCCTTATCTGCAGTTCGTATTGTTGCTTTATAGCGAATATTGCCTGTCATAGTGAGTTTGGTTTCTGTGAATTTGCTGCCATCAAGATAGCCATACGTCATTGAAACATCGCAATTTTCAAACAACCCTTTGTCAGAACTCAGAAACTCGTCATTATCACTCGCTGTTTTAACGCTACTTATTAATGTTGCACTGGACACATGTATATATTTGGATGAAATACTGGTTTTTCCGGAAGATGCGACTTCAAGGTTTACTGGTTGCGATGTACTCCCGATGACAGCAAATGCACCATCCGTCTTTATCGCCGGGCCTGTTGATGAATTTGTTGCTACCAGCCTATTATTTACACCGGCACCACTGACGCCGGAAATGGTGACATCACCTGCAGCAGTGATAACTCCATCAGCATCACTGGTTGTAAAACTGTTCGATCCACTTAAATTAATAGTCACCGGACCGTTCTTGACTTTTACGATCTGACTGTCAGAGGTTATGTATAAATTCTCTATGGTAAATTTATCGCCATAGGTCTCAATTACCAGGTTTTTCAGAACTTTATTATTTCCGCCCCCTATAATTTTAGCGTTTCCGCTGATTCTGATTGTACGTTCCAGTTGCCCTGATAATGCCGACAGATCAAGGACATCACCATCAATAATACTTACAGTCGAAGCAATCTGGTCCGCAGTAGACGGCTTATAATTGCCATTAGAATCCACATCTACCCCGGAAACATGCGTATCATGAAAAATCCGCATAAGTGTTGCTGAAGTCAGCTTTTTAGCTGAAGAATCACCGGCAAATTGATAGGTCGGATTGGTGATTTTGTCTGTATTTTTGTAGTTAACATTTGTATCAATATCACTCAAATCAAACGTATTAAATAAATTACCATCCTTGTTTTTCAGCAGAAAACTATTCTTGTCGCTGACTGAAGCGTCATAATTTGCTGCATCCAGAAGATTCAACTCATAGCCATAAAAATCATCTGTGTACTCACTAGTGCCTTGCTTTACTTTTATTGCCGCGGTTTTTTTTGTTTTATTCAGAAAAATACCGTCTGTTTTAGGATCCAATCCTGACAAGTTGCCTTTATTGTTGGAAATAAGGTAGCTGAGCGGGTTTCTGCCTGTGTGCATGAGAAGGCCATCAATGTCGTTTGTGTAATTTGCGATTGCATATCTGCCGTCTGAAGTATTGGCGACATTTTCTGTTATCTTAATAGTTGATGTGTCATAGGTACTTTGAACAGAAATCTTTAGAGGAGTTTTGATTATCAGGTACTCGTTCTCATCCCAATTACTGACTACCCGATAGGTTTCATATGTTTGCGTACAACCGGTTCCACATGAAAAAACGGTCTTTTCGCTTATGGAGTCAGCCAGATACTTAAGTCTCTCATCACCGCTTTTATTTTCCACATCATCCATCTTTGTCAGAATTGTGCTCATCTTTTCCAGTGTCTCATCGTTTTCCGCTTCATATTTAATGCTTTTCATCGCCTTGTCGCTTAACGGAGTAAAGTAAACACTCAGATATGTATTCAGGTCTATGCTTTTTTTCTCAGCATCTGACAGCATATTCCAGTTGTAGGAATGGTACTCCTTTAAAAAATCCAGTGCTGTTGTACGCAGAGAAGCTATCAGATTAAAAATGTTATACGAGTCCGCATAGGTTTGATGTTCAAAGGGAACTTTTGTGGCTGCATTGTCATGTGCCACATCATAGATTGATTCACCGGCCACAGGCTGGGCAATTGAATCCAGACCGATCAACATTCCGGGCAGATTTGCTTTGGCTACGCTATCAATAAAATCCTTGATTCTCAGTTTATCAACCGACTCAAGCGGATTTTTCTGCTTACCGTCGATAATGCACGTTGAAACAATAGTGTTGTACTTGTCATTCAAGCTGCTGATTGTCTGACGATAGGCGTTGAGGGGTTTCACTGTCTGCTCATAACGTGATTCGCTTATCTCTCCCTCAATTTTGTAAAACGCCTCGGCTACGCCTGCCTGAAATTCATTCAAACTGTCCTGAAGTTCTGCAATCATTTCCTGTGTTTTTTCAATTTCTTCCTGGATGTTCTCTAATGCCACACCAGTTGTTCCTTCAAGCAGAAGTAACATCTTGCCGGTAACGTCATCGCCTGTTTTATCATGAATGGCAGTGAGCGTAAGCGCTATGACATTTTCAATAACTTTACTGCCCATTTCCCCGAAAAACTCTTTAACGTTTTCACCTGCTCCGCCGCCATGCCCCTCACCACCAGTCCCGTGAGGCGCTTCAGAGGTAACAGTTTTTGTTGCTTGAGAAGAGACAGGGTGTGGTGCAGAGGCCATCAGCATAACAGGTGCAGGTGCAGCAGCTGCAACTGTCACAGGTTTTGATGTTGCGGTTAAAGGAGTGAC
>JBGSQR010000603.1:0-3021 GCA_041737975.1 Geobacterales bacterium
CCAAGGGTGGGTTGATCAGTATAGAAACCAGCCGGGTTTCAGTAGGCAGAAGATTTATGATTAAGCATGAAGCTCTGCCGCCTGGTGAATATGCGGCAATTTTCGTTTCCGATACCGGTACCGGTATGTCGGAAACTACTCAGATGCGAATTTTTGAGCCTTTTTTCAGTACAAAAGAGATCGGGAAGGGAACCGGACTTGGGTTGTCAATCGTCTACGGCATTATTAAACAGCATAAAGGTGATATCGGTGTATACAGCGAGATAGGAACCGGTACTACCTTTAAGATCTATTTGCCGCTAATTCACGGCGAAGAAGATGAAAAAGTTGTGGAAGACAACTCACCTGCTGTTGGAGGTACTGAAGTGATATTGGTGGCAGATGATGATGAACAGGTCAGGGCTCTTATTCAGGAAGTGCTTGAAGCCGGAGGTTACAAAGTCCTGATTGCATCCGACGGTGATGAGGCCATCTCTAAATTTAAAGAAAATTCCGATTCCATCGACCTCGCGCTGTTTGATGTGGTTATGGCTAAAAAGAACGGTAAAGAGGTCTTTGATTTAATTCATCCAATCCGGCCGGACTTGAAAGTGCTTTTTATGAGTGGTTACACGGCGGATATCATCAACCAGAAGGGGGTTTTGGATGACAAGCTTGAATTCATCTCAAAACCGCTTTCACCGGATGTCTTACTGAAAAAAGTCAGGCAGGTTTTGTCGAAGATTGTATAAGCTGTATTTGCAGTTTCAATTTAAAAGGGCCGCAATACCTGTTTTGTCAGGAGTTCCGACCCTTTTTGTTTGAATTTTAATCAGTTAAAAAATGATTATTTCTTTTTCTTATCAGCCTTGGCATCTGACTTGGCTTCAATGCTGGCAGCTTTCATGCTGTACATGATAGTTACCTTGCTGCCGACTTTCAGGTCGCCGGTTACTTTCGAATCCTTGTCTTTGGCGATTTCCCATTTTTCCTTGCCCTTCTGTACAACAATCATGTCATCCTTTACTTCCAGAACTGGACCGGTGACCTGATAGGTTTTAACAGGTCCTGCAAAAGCGGTTGATGCTACAAGCATTGCTAATCCGGTTAAAGCAGCAGCTAGTTTCATTTTGACCTCCAGATATTTTCATGATTTACTGTGAAATATGATATGCATTATATGGCAGATGTCAAGTTATGTTTGCAATGTTTAATATAGAACACCCAAAGGGGTCATTATGGATTACAGTATATTTCAGATCATTATTCCGTTACTGTTTTTAGTTACTGTTTTCGGTCTTGGTTATTATCAGAAGAGAAAGAAAGCAGTGAAAAAAGGGCTGCATCTGGTAGTCTCCAACAGTGAGGCAAAGGGCACTGAAGGTAAGCCGTTTGAAAGACACCTGGAAGCAGTTAAATCCTCAAACAGACAGAAATAGTCAGAGCAGCTTTTCCATTACATAGTCATCCATCACATAGCCGTTGCCAATATCAAAAGCAGCTTCTTCGCGTATAGTAAATCCGGCTTTTTTGTAGAATGCAATGGAATCAGTATTTTGTTTGTTGACCTGCAGCATCAGCACTTTCAGCCCCATTTCGCGAGCCTGATTTTCCACATGGTTCAGCATCATTAATCCCAGTCGCTTTCCGCGGCACTCCTCCAGCAGATAAAGCTGTTCCAGCTTCATTTCAGATGGTTCTTTTGTAACGGAATAACTGCAATACCCCACAGCGGTTTCATCAAGCGTTACCAACTTCAGC
This sequence comes from Geobacterales bacterium, assembly GCA_041737975.1. Taxonomy (GTDB): domain Bacteria; phylum Desulfobacterota; class Desulfuromonadia; order Geobacterales; family Pseudopelobacteraceae; genus JBGSQR01. The sequence continues at coordinate 1,741 of JBGSQR010000603.1, forward strand.
CAGCGGTCATCCGCATTCAGGTAACTACGAAGATTATCCGGTGCGTAACGTCCGGAAAGCATGTACATAATCTGGGCCATACTGATGATTTTGGAATAGTGTTCACGCCAGATTCTTTCGCCTAATTGTGCCAGGGTCTCAAAGTCCGCTTCGGTTATTGCTTTCAGTTGTGCATCCGGGGTAGTCGGAGATGACATATTATTTGCTCCTTATCGGTAAATTGTATGGTTGTGGCAATGTCAAATGTGTCTTTTGTATTGATACAGGTTTTTCTCTGTTATGCAACTTTTGCAGCCAAAATTTTAATCCGTTCCAACACACTTTTCGGCAGCTTTGGGTTTTGCTGCTTGGCAATCATGCCGGTAAAAATTGAACCAACCACATCGGCACCGATTATTTTTGCAGCTACCTTGAGTTGTTTATTGGTTCCGAAAAGCCAACGCCCTAAAATACCCGGTGCTGCACATGATGAAACCAATAGCGCTTTTTTCCTTGGTGCCTGTGCATTTCTATATTGTGGCCCGTTCATGTCCCATGTCCAATAGGCATAGACCGCCAGCCGCTCCATAAAACGTTTGAAAATTGCCGTGACTGAACCAAAATTCGTCGGTGATGCGAGAATATAACAATCTGCCTGTTCGATTTTGTCGATTAATTCCTGCATACCGTCATTGAGCACACACTTACCCGGCTTTGCGCCAGGCTGCTGGGTGCAGGCACGGCAATTCAGGCAAAACTCTATCGGGTATTCGCGAAGGAGAATAATCTCAACATCGGCACCTGCAGACTTAAGTGCTTGTGCAAAAGCCTGGACAGTCTGATCGGTGATGCCGTCATCCCTGTATGAGCCATTAATTGCGAGTACTCTGGTCATGGTTATTATCCCGTTCAGAAGAGTTATGTTGAGTTTCTGAAAACAACACAATTCTATGGTGGGCATATTTAAATATCAATACTATTATTAGATAATTTTTTTTGTTGCCTTTAGGCAGCTTGATGAAGTTGCTTTTAATTAACAAAGCCACTGATCCCTATTGTCATTGGTCGTTTTTGGGTTTATAAAAAATGAATCTGTTATTCAACAATCACACAGGAGGAAACCATGATCGATATTTTACGTAAACGTCGCAGTGTCCGTAAATTCACCGAAGATGAAGTTGCACCGGAAACCGTTGATCTGCTGGTTGAAGCGCTGCTGCGTGCGCCGTCGTCACGTGGTAATAATCCCTGGGAATTTGTGATCGTAGATGACCGCGACCTCCTGCTTGACCTATCCAGGGC
>JBGSQR010000629.1:0-1831 GCA_041737975.1 Geobacterales bacterium
TGGCCCCCATGCTGTTCCCCAACACAGTTTCTAATGCTGCAGCCAGCAATGCATCAATTGAACATGGCCTTAAAGGACCAAACGTAACACTTGTGCAGCGCTTTTGCTCAGCAGAATCAGCCTTTCTGATGGCTTGCAGATTTATCGAAGAAGATAAGGCTGATATAATGCTGGTTGGTGGCATTGATGAGTTAATGCCTTTAATTATTGAAGGTCTTAGCTCTCTGGGGCAACATAAAACCTATGCTGCTTGTTTCGGTGAAGGATGTGGCATTATTGTCCTGGAAAAACTAGAGAGTGCCCACAAGAGAGGTGCAAATATAAAAGCATCCGTTGACAGTATCTGCACAATCGGTATGTTGCCGACTGAACTTGAAGCGGAAGGATGCGACCTGTTACTTGGCGACTATGCTGGTATCACTCATATCGGACTCTCCGGCACAGTAATAGAGACACCAGCCTTGATGAATCGACTTCCAGAATCAAGCCGTATCGATATTACAGCTGTTGTCGGACGATCACTGGCAATGGGAGCAACTTCAATGGCTTGTCTTATTGATTCGATTCAATATTCTGAAAATGCATTGCACCTGACAGCATCACCGGAAGGTCCTTATTTTTCTATTCGCTTCACCGGGGGTCATTCTGCATAATCTGAAGCCTACAGATTATCTGCCACATCGCTTTCCATTCCTTCTAATTGACAGGATTACTGAGGTAATACCAGGTGTCAGCGCATGCGCTGTTAAGCAGGTATCAAACTCTTTTGAAGTCTTTCCGCAAATAATGTTAATTGAATGTATTGCTCAACTGGCAGGCATTGCTGCAAGTCACGAGCAAGGCGAAGGCGGCTTTCTTGCAACTATAGACAATGCTGTATTTAATGGCCAGATTCAACCTGGCGATACACTGAAAATAAGAACAGAAGTTGTAAAATCATTCGGAAGACTTTGTCTGATTAAAGGCGAAGTTAGCAGTAACAGTATAAAACTGGTAGAAGCCACAATGACACTAGGTATAGGTAAAATTTAATATGAATTACAAATCATTATTGTTTAAATTTTTATTTATCATCACCCTATTTCATGAATCAACTTCACATGCTCGTTCAATAGACCCACTTCAAGGACTTGAAGCTTTGAGAAAAGGCTTTGCCGATACTACCGATTTCTCTGCTGAAATTACTCAGGAAAAGCAGCTCTCAATTATGAAACGTACCATGACTACCACCGGCGCCGTACGCTTTAAAAAGCCAGATATTTTTTTCATGGAAATCAAACCACCCTATTCAAGCCGCCTTCTTCTGCGTGACAACATAATTGAGCAGTCAAATGGTAAAGACAACAACAAAAACCGGATAGTACTTCCACCGGAACAAAGTCTTAAACAGTGGTTTTCCAAACTGACAACACCGTTCACCAAGATACCGGACGGAGTTGATCTACGTGCGGACCTGACCGCTTCAAACTATACACTTTATATTTTGCCTTTAAAAAAAGGGATGGTAAAAGAACTTGCAATCACTTTCCAGACTGATGGAATCATAAAAAAAATTGTAATCAACGAGCAAAATGGCGATAAAACAACCATGACGTTCAGTAAATTCAGAAAGAACACCGGGTTTTCTGAAAACGACTTGAACTTCTAATTCAGGTATTTGTCAATTAGGCATACATACATCAAGGGAATAAACAACTTAATGAATATAATTAAAAACACAGTAGTTTTTTTAATCCTCCTTGCGATTACCTCATGCGCGCACACACTCAAGACTCCATTGATATATAATCAGGATGCAATTGTGGAAACCATGTCGACAGGCATCACACTC
>JBGSQR010000056.1:0-2565 GCA_041737975.1 Geobacterales bacterium
CATGTCAATCGAGCGCCTTTAAGCGGTAAAGTGCTTGCCGTAAACTATAATAAAGGCTGTTTTTTTGATGCCCGTGACGGTCGTGCTTCATGTGAAAATGAACGAAACGGTGTAATTCTTGAAAGCGCCAATGGTATCAAAATTGCTTTTGTTCAGATCGCCGGTTTAATTGCAAGACGGATAATCTGTTATCCCAAGGCTGGCGACCGCTTAATCCGTGGGGCGAGATACGGCTTGATTCGCTTCGGTTCGCGTGTGGATGTCTACTTACCTGTAGATGTGACTCCTCTCGTTAAACTTGGAGACATGACGGTTGCCGGTGAAACGATATTGGGAAGACTCAAGTAAACAGGGAAAGTATCTATGAGCGTTAGTGACGAGAATAATACAGCTGTTAATTCAGAAAATATAAGACGTCGTGGTATCTATATTCTGCCTAACCTGGTAACAACGGCCAGTCTGTTTTGCGGGTTTTACAGCATGGTTGCAACCATGAATGGTAATTTCAGCACGGCAGCCTTTTGGATATTTATCTCAGCTGTATGTGATGGTCTGGACGGTAAAATTGCCCGTATGACCGGAACCAGCAGCAAATTCGGTGTTGAGTATGATTCTCTGGTCGATGTTATTTCGTTTGGGGCAACACCGGCGTTGATGGTCTATGCTTGGGCGTTGAAGCCATACGGGCGCGTCGGCTGGCTGGCAGCTGCGCTTTTTGCCACTTGTGGTGCATTGCGTCTGGCCAGGTTCAATGTACAGGTAAATACTGTTGAAAGTAAAAGATTTATCGGGCTACCCATTCCTGCTGCCGGTTGTATGGTTGCTGCCACGGTGCTGTTTTTTCAGCAGTTTGGTCGCCCCAACCTGTTCATACGCATAGGAATCATCGTGCTGGTTTATCTGCTGGCTTTTTTGATGGTTTCCGGTTTCAAGTACTACTCATTTAAAGATCCGGCACTGATCAAACGTCAACCTTTCGGTTTTCTGATGCTGGCCGTTGTTCTACTGATAGTTGTGGCCGCTGAACCGGTGATTATGACCTTTTCAATCATGCTCTGTTATGTCCTTTCAGGGCCGATAGTTTTTCTTTTTACCTGGCCAAGAAGGCGTAAGCTGGAAATGGCTGTTCACAAGGGACACGAGAACGCGAATCATGATGGCACCGGTGGCAACTGACAGTTGACTTACATGCTTTAAATAGTGCAGGGCGGGTTTTATACCCGCCCTGTGCCGTTTTATGTTCTATGGATGAGAAGAATTTAGGTTATGTCGTGAATTGTTGCAGTTGCACCGCTGGAATTGATTTCCAGGACGGCAAAGGTCTTGTGATGGCCTGATTTTATTAGAGTTCCGGGGTTTACAAAAAGCATTTCTGGTATTTTTATAATAGTGGCTGTATGGGTGTGACCGTACAAAACAACGTCTGCCTCAACTTCCATGCCTCGTTGTTTCAGCCTTTCCAGGCTGTATTTTACACCATATCTGTCACCATGTGTCAGAAACAGTCTAAGCCCCTCACACTCCCAGAGCAACTCGCGCGGTGCTGACGCTCCAAGGTCACAGTTACCGGCTACTATTTTTACTTCAATGTCCAGAGTTTGTGCAATCAGCATTGCATCATTGGCACCATCACCAAGATGGATGATTGCATCAATTTCTCCGGCAAGTTCTTCTGCCTGGAGTATGGAAGGGTAATTGCCGTGGCTATCTGAAATTACTAGAATTCTCATGTAACTTATTTTACCAGAACAAAAGTGTTAATGATAAACAAAATTTACAAGAGGCGGGTCTTTTTATGATTAAAAAAATCGCTTTGATCGGCTGTGGGGCTTTTGTATTGTTAGTTCTGCTGTTTACCGCTTCTGTTTATATCGCTAAAGCTTTGATGGGCGGTACAGAAACCAAGGTATCGGCTAAAAAAGGTGTCGGGCTCGTAGAAGTCAGGGGAATGATACTGGATTCAAAGGAGCCGGTCCGGCAGTTAAGGTATTTTCTTAAAAATGACAATGTGAAAGCGGTAGTTCTGAGAGTTGATTCTCCTGGGGGGATAGTTGGACCATCACAGGAAATCAGCGATGAAGTCCGCAAGTTTGCAGAAAAAAAGAAGATTATTGTGTCTATGGGAAGTCTGGCCGCATCGGGCGGGTATTATATTTCTGCGCCGGCTACATTGATTTATGCTAACCCCGGAACTATTACGGCCAGTATTGGTGTTATTCTCAAGTTATCCAATATTGAAACCCTGATGGATAAAATCGGCATCAAGTCCCATACGCTAAAAACCGGCAAATTTAAAGATTCAGGCTCGCCGGTCCGTCAGTTTTCGGAAGAGGATCGCGCCATGCTGCAATCTGTAATAGACAGTACCCATGAGCAGTTTGTCAAAGCGGTGGCCAGCGGTCGCAAGCTGCCGGTGGAAGAGGTGCGCAGGATTGCTGATGGTCGCATTCTGTCCGGTGAGCAGGCTAAAACGTTCAAGCTAGTTGACAGGTTGGGAACTATGCAGGACGCAATTGAAGAGGCTGGTAAACAGGCAGGAATAGAGGGTGAACCGGAGGTGATATT
>JBGSQR010000036.1:0-2422 GCA_041737975.1 Geobacterales bacterium
CTGGTCTGGCAGAGGTTCGACCGGTTACGGCGGGTGAGTGGTATGGCCAGGATTGGATCATCAAAGAAGGGTTGAAGTCTGGCGAACAGGTGATTGTTGAAGGCTTCATGAAGCTGGCTCCAGGCATGTCGGTAAAAGTCATTACCCAGGAACAGCAGAAGGCCGCAGAACAGACTAAGCCGGCAGTCGGCAAATAGGGGGCGATATGGGAAGTTATTTTATTGATCGCCCGGTTTTTGCAGCGGTAATAGCCATTGTAATCAGCCTGGCCGGATTCATGTGCATGAAGGCAACACCGGTTTCACAGTATCCGGATATCGCACCTCCGACGGTTCAGGTGACCGCTTTTTATCCAGGTGCTACAGCCGAGGTGATTGCCAATACCGTAGCTGCCCCGATTGAACAGCAGGTCAACGGTGTGGACAGGATGATGTACATGTCTTCCAACTGTTCATCTTCCGGCAACATGACACTGACTGTTACCTTCGAGCCGGGCACTGATCCGGATATGGCCCAGGTAAATGTGCAGAACCGCGTGAATCAGGCTTCGGCACAGCTGCCGGGTGTTGTAAGTCAACAGGGTGTTATTGTACAGAAACGTTCTTCTTCGATCATGATGGTGATCAGTGTCTATTCGCCTGATAACCGTTATGACACAATTTATCTGGGGAATTATACCAACCTCAATATCCTGGACCCGATCAAACGGATTCCAGGGGCCAACCAGGCCAGCATGAATCCTCAACCTGATGTGGCCATGCGTATCTGGTTAAAGCCTGATCGTATGGCACAAATGGGTATTACGGCACAGGACATTTCCACCGCGATCCAACAGCAGAACAAGGCCTTTGGCATTGGCTCCATCGGTCAGTCTCCTGCACCTAAAGGTACCCAGCAATCCTTTGTGGTTACAACCAAGGGAATGCTGACAAGCCCTGCTGAATTCGACAATATTATTATCAGAGCCAACAGCGAAGGCTCGGCCATAACTCGCCTGAAGGATGTGGCCCATGCCGAAATGGGAGCCAAGGATTATTCACTGGCTACGAAGATCAGCGGCAATAAGTCGGTATCATTGTTGATTTATCAACAGCCTGGGGCTAATGCCATAGAGACATCCAAACAGGTTCGTAACCTGCTGGATAATCTGAAAAATAGCTTTCCTGACGGTATGGCTTACAAAATTGTCATGGACACCAGTACATTTACTGAAGCTTCAATTGAAAAGGTTATCCATACCTTCTTTGAAGCGGTGGTACTTGTTGTTTTGGTGGTCTTCCTTTTTCTGCAAAGCTTCCGCGCAACCCTGATTCCGATCCTGGCGGTGCCGATTGCCATTATCGGTACCTATATCGGCATCCTTCTTTTCGGCTTCTCGACCAACATGCTGACCCTGTTTGGCATGATTCTGGCCATTGGCCTGGTTGTTGATGACGCCATCATCGTGGTTGAAAGTGTTGAGCACAACATGGCTACCTATGGCATGACGCCTATGGTTGCTGCCAAGAAGGCCATGGAAGAATTGACCGGCGCGCTGATTGCAATTGTGCTGGTGCTTGGTTCGGTTTTCCTGCCGACCGCTTTTCTGGGTGGAATGACCGGAACACTCTACAAGCAATTTGCGGTCACCATTGCCATTTCCATGGTCCTGTCCGGAGTTGTAGCCCTGACCCTTTCACCGGCCCTGGCAGCCAGGATCCTCAAACCGGCGCATGGTGAGAAAAAAGGTTTTTTCAAGTGGTTTGAAACCGGTTTCAGTCGTCTGACCGACAGATACGTTGGCGGTGTAAGGTGGCTGATTAACCATAGAACTGTTGGAATAGCACTTTTTGCCGGGGTCATTGTTACGGTATTGCTGCTTTTTAAAATTGTGCCGAGTAGTTTTGTTCCAGAGGAAGACCAGGGCTACATAATGATGGTAAATATCATGCCCGATGCAGCCAGCCTGGAAAGGACAACAGCTGCCAGTGACAAGGCGGTACAGCTGGCCAAGAGCAACCCGGCTATCAGAGATGTTGCCCAGATTGATGGTTTCAGCATTATTGACGGCAGTGCCATGACCAATGCCAGTATGATGTTTGGACAGCTCAAGTCATATAAAGAGCGTGAAACGGTTGGTAGTGACTCTTTTAGTGTAATCAAGGATATGGGCCGCAAGTTGTCTGGCATTAAAGAAGGATTTGTATTTCCCAAAAGCCCGCCGTCAATTCCGGGTCTGGGATCTACCGGTGGTTTCGAATTCTATATTCAGAACAAGGGGAGCGGTTCACCTCAGGAACTGGACAAGATAACTAAACAGTTCATAGTCGAAGCCCGCAAACTTAAGGAGTTGACCGGTGTGTCGTCTACTTTTTCTGCCAATCAGCAGCAGCTCTATTTGGATGTTGACCGGACACGGGCCGAACTGCTTGGAATCCCGGTT